>JBIKIA010000096.1:0-11959 GCA_044361885.1 Prosthecobacter sp.
GTCGCCGATGCTGGCAATCCCGAATGGGCCACCCTCACGATGAACCGCCCGCTGCTCGAAGCCATGGCCAATGCCAGCGGCGGCCGCTTCCTCCGCGAAGAGCAGGCAGCCACCGAGCTGCCGAACCTCCTCCAATCCATCGACCGTAAGCAAGTCACCGTGAAGGAGACGCTTCTCTGGTCGAGCTGGTGGTGGTTTGGTGCCGCGATCCTGCTTCTCACCATCGAGTGGCTCATGCGGAAGCGTCTGAAGCTGGTTTAAAGAAGGATGCACGATAAAGCTGGCGGCGCGGGGCGTTTTCTCCACCCATAATCGACCTATGATCCGCACCCTCACTACCTCTGTTCTTCTCAGTCTTTCCTTTGCCAGTCTCTCACAGGCTGAATCTGTCTTCACCGGCCGCTGGGCACTTGTCATCCCTGGGGGAGGCGCAGGCTGGCTCGGCGTGGAGGAAAAGGACGGCGGCTTCAGCTCCAGCCTGCTATGGGGCGGCGGCAGCGTGGTGCCGACCACCAGCACAATGGTCGAGGGAGACACACTCATCGTCACCCGCGAGCAGAAGAACAAAGAAGGCAAGGTGACTGTGGAAACCATCACCGCCAAAGCCGAGGGCGATGTCCTGAAGCTTAGCACCTCAAAGAAGAACCCTGAAGGCAAAGCCATGGGCCAGCCTGCTGAGTTTGCTGGCAAACGCATCCCCAAGATCCCTGCCAAACCCGATCTCTCCAAAGTGAAGTTTGGCACGCCAACCCCTCTTCTGAACGGCAAGAATCTCACCGGCTGGCGACTGCTGAAGGAAGCCGACAACGGCTGGAGCGTCGTTGACGGCATCCTGCAAAACCGTGTTTCCAAAGAGAAGGGCAAGCACTTCGGCAATCTGCGCACGGATGCGGAGTTCGAAGACTTCAATCTGAAAACAGAAGTCCGCACTCAGGAAGGCAGCAATAGCGGCATCTACCTGCGCGGCATTTATGAAGTGCAGATCATGGAGAGCTTCGGCAAACCGCTCGACTCCCACCACATGGGAGCTCTTTACAGCCGCATCACTCCGAGCGTGAATGCTGAGAAGCCAATTGGCGAATGGCAGACGCTGGACATCACGCTGGTGGACCGTCACCTCACCGTGATCCTAAATGGCAAAACCATCATCGACAACCAACCCGTCCTCGGCTGTACCGGCGGTGCGATGTCGAGCGATGAATCCATGCCCGGCCCCCTTTATCTTCAGGGTGATCACACAAACGTGGACTACCGGAATATGGTCCTGACACCCGTGGTAAAGTAAAGCTGAGCAGCGACAATAGCCGCACCTTCAGTCAACTCGCCAACAGAGGACAAAAACGTTGACTCACAAAGAGAGGGATCGCTAAAATGGCGATCCTTCAACCACTACATTCCTTCACCCATGCCGATCGGCTCCGCCATCATCGCTATTCTCTGCCTCACCTTCGGCATCACCTGCCTGCGTGTCGCCAGCGAGCCTAAAATGTGGCGCCTGTGGTGGATGGATCTTCTGGGAGTGCTGGATGTGGACACGGACCGCGATGCTCGTAAAAGTCAGGAACGTCAAATGTCGCTCATGTGTCATCTGCTCTTTGTCCTCTTAGCCACCCTGTCAGCGAGCTGCGCCTACTGGACGGTCGATGGCATTCGCGAACAGAAGCGGGACAAAAGCGTCCTCGAGCGCGAGGCGGAGATGGGGCGGGAGGAAATCGACGACGTGCGTCGGAAGTTCGGCGGCATGCGCTGAGACGGGACAAATCCGCCTCGACGCCCCTGCCTGACGGTGTTAGCCGTCCAGCCCGCCCGCTGCCGCCAATTGACCGGCCCAGCCTGCCCGGGGTGATCATCCCAACCCTTTCATGGCAACAGCCCCGAAGTCTCCCTCCCCAGAAAGCTCAGGCACTAGTACACCGCCTGTATCCTCAACGGCTCATGCCAAGGATGAAGATTTGAAAATGCCCGTCAGGCGCATCATCCCCTACCTGAAGCCTGTCTTGGGGCGCTTCATCTTCGGTCTCGCGATGGGTATCGTGGCCGCCTTGTTTAACGCCATCTGGCTGCCTGCCTGCAAGATCATCTTCTCCATCGTCCTCAACGACGGCTCCGAGCCGACGCCGTTAGGGGAAGAGTTTAGCATGCTGGGGATTGATTTCAATTTTGCCGAAATGCTCGGCCTGGACCCGAAGGCCAAGATCGGACTCATCGGCGTCATCATCGCCGCGTCCTTCATCCCGCTGATGATGCTGATCAACGGCCTGCTCGACTACCTGAACAAATACATGCTCGCCTGGGTGGGAAACCGGATGCTCCAAAACATCCGCAATGATGTCTTCGCCCGCGTCCTGCGCCAGTCTCCCGCTTTCTTCAGCAGCACCAAGGCGGGCGAGTTGATACAGACCATCTTCAATCAGACCAGCGTGGCCCAGCGCAACGCCGTCCAATATGTGCAGTTCATGGCCAGCAATCCGCTGCGCATCATCGTGATCCTAGTTTCGCTCTTCATGGAGCAGCCGCTCTTCACTTTCATGAGCTTATTTATCTTCCCGCTCTGCCTGCTTCCCGTGATGCGAATGGGCAAACGGGTGAAGAAGTCCGGCAAGAAGGAGGAGCAGATGGCAGGTGCCATGCTCACCGCCATGCATGAGTCCCTCACCGGCATCCGTCTGGTCAAAGCCTATGCACGCGAGGACTATGAGGTGAAACGTTTCGAGAAAGCAAACGCCTCCATGAGCCGAAACGCCATCCGCTGGCAGCGCGCCTCCGAGATGGTGGGGCCTGTGGTGGAGGCCGTAGCCTCGATCGGCATTGCAGCCGGACTTGTGTACTGGTCGGTGAAAGGCTTGAAGTCGGCAGACTTCATCGCCGTCGTCCTGCTACTGACACGCATCTACCCACCCGCGAAGGAACTCAGCAAAGTCAGCCTGCTGCTGCAAAAAACCCGCTATGCCATCAACAATGTTGTGAAGGTGCTCGACCGCGTGCCTGACATCCAGGACGCCCCGGATGCCAGGGCCCTGGGACGTGTGCAGGGGGAGATCCACTTCCAAGACATCAGCTTCGCCTACAACCGCTCAAACGGGGAGAAACTGGACAGAATGGCGATCAACGGCATCGACCTGAAACTGGAGCCGGGGCGCTTCTACGCACTCGTCGGCCCCAGCGGCGCGGGAAAGAGCACCCTCTTCTCCCTCATCCTGCGCTTTTACGACCCCGACTCTGGACGTGTGCTGATCGACGGGCATGACATGCGCTCCGTCACCCAAAACAGCCTGCGGGAAAACATCGGCATCGTCAACCAGGACACCTTCTTGTTCCATGACACTGTCCGCGAAAACATCCGTTACGGACGCCTCGACGCCACAGAAGAGGAAATCATCGCCGCAGCCAAAAAGGCGCACGCGCATGAGTTCATCCTCCAGATCGAAGGCGGCTACGACGCCATCGTTGGCGACGGAGGCTGCACTCTCTCCGGCGGCCAGAAACAGCGCATCTCCATCGCCCGCGCCGTCCTGAGAAACGCCCCCATCCTGCTTCTCGATGAAGCCACCTCCGCGCTCGACACCGAGACAGAAAAGATCATCCAGGACGCCATCCACGAGCTGACTGAAGGCCGCACCGTCATCGCCATCGCGCACCGCCTTTCCACCATTCTGGAAGCCGACCAGATCATCGTCATGCGCGACGGTCTGGTCGAAGCCAAAGGCACCCACGCTGAACTGCTGAAGAACTGCGATCTCTACCAAAAGCTCGCCGCGCTCCAGTTCCAGGAGTGATGCCTATTGCCGAAATCCCGCTTGCCGACCCCGCCCGTCGAGACGAAACAACGCACCTGCAAAAGCGCCCGTAGTTCAACGGATAGAATGGTGGTCTCCGAAGCCGCATATCCAGGTTCGATTCCTGGCGGGCGCACCAGCAGCTTCGAGCCCTTGGCTCGATATCAGCGCCGCCGCCTGATTTGGATCCGCTTGAACCTCGCCTGACCATCCAGGCTCACACTCTGCAATTGCGGATCATTGACGAAGACATTGTGGATGATGCGCCGGTAGTAGCTGTTCATCGGCGGCAGGATCTCCGGCTTGCCCGTGGCGCGCACGCGTTCACCCAGCTCCTTTGCCTCCTCCACCATCTGGTCTTCCCGCATGGAGCGGAAGTGGTCGATGTCTACACGGATGCGCGGCGGATTCGGGATGTGACGCTGGAGCACCCGGTTCACCAGATACTGAATGTCCTCCATCGTCGCCCCACGGCGACCGATGAGCATCTGACTGTCCTCCGTGTGAATTTGCAACGTCAGGCCATCGGGACCGTCGTCCTGGTCGATCTTCACGGCAAATCCGAGGTAGCCGAGCATGGAATCGAGAATCTGGCTGGCATGATCTAGCGGTGTCATGCGCGCAGTTAAGTCGCAGAACGCAGCGGATCAAATCCGAATCCATCTCGCTTCGCCCACTTCCTGAATCTGCGCAGCCGCCGGGTTTGTACTTGCCTTGAGCCTCAGTTTTTGAGACGAACAAGCCCATGAGCGCCGCCAAACCCGTCCCACTGACCCTGTTTAACATCAAAGAAGGCATCATCGAAAGCTCCGCCGACCAGGAATTGGTCGATGCCTTTGCCGCCGACTTCCAGGGTCTGCGCCACTACGGAACCAAGATGGGCGAGGCTCTCGATCTCGGCACGCCCTGGACGGGGATGCTTCAAGAAGACGACCTCACCGTCACCTATTCCTACTTCGGCGAAGGCACCGGACCCAATGACCCCGGTGCAGGCGCACTCATCGGCAAGAAGACCTTGCTCTACGAACTGCTGACCAAGGTCACCACCCAGCCGAACTGATCCCTCACTGCCATGCCTGCAAACATCGCCCCCTCTCTCCGCTCCGCTTTGGAACGCCTCCGCAACGGTGGAGCCGTCAATGGCCTCCTGCTCGGCTGGCGCAGACAGGTGCTCATCAATGCCCTGCCCTTTGAGGAGTTTCGCGCCGACAAATTGCTCCGTGCCGTCCATGACATGCGGGATCACTTCGGCAGTGGCGGAGATCGTCTGCCGAACACCTTCTGGTTCGGCTTCGAGACCTGCCATGCGCTCGTCATCCATCGCGGCGAGTGTGTCCTCGTCATCCTCCACACCCGCGCCGAAGAGGGCGACTTCCTCCGCCGCGCTGGCCAGACTTTCCTCGAAGACAGCCAGCTTCTCATCGACGATCTGTTGAATCCTTCCAGCCGCAGCGTCGAGGACAAACCGGACGAAAACCTGCTCGGGCGGATGCTTTAAACCCGCCGCCAGCGCGCGCGGTTCATGCTGCGTCCCAGGCTGAGCCAGTGCTCCTCGAAGTCCGTCATCGGGTAAAAGAAGGCATCCTCCGGCCAGTCCAGCCGCTCGAACTCTGATCGTGCTCCCAGGCTCGCCTGCGCGTCCTCGAAATAGACTGCATCATCCGTCTTCAGCAGAAACTCACCGCCTGGCATCAACACACGCGCGAGACCGTTGAGAAACTCGTCCTGATTCACCAACCGACGGGGGCCGTGTCTCTTCTTCGGCCAGGGATCGGGACACAGTAGATGCAGACGCGAGACACCCGCCGTCGGCAGCAGCCAGCCCACGCTGTAACCACTTTCCAGACGTAGGATCTTCCCGTTCGTCAGTCCAGCGCGAGCGATCTTCTTCAACGTCTTCTCCACACGCCCGAGCATCCTTTCCAGACCCAGGAAATCCCGCTCCGGGTAGTGCTCCGCCATGCCGACAAAGAAAGAACCATCCCCACTGCCCAGTTCCACCTCCAGCGGACGGGAGGCATCAGGGAAAATTTCATCGCAGCGCAGCTCGCGGAAGTAATCGGGAGGGAGAAACAGGGACATCGGGGCCGCTCCTTTAAACAGGATTCCCCACATGCCAAAACGAAGTGTGGCGACTTTGTTCTGAATTCCTCCTGCAAAAATCGTGACATTCGCACGCTGGTTTCGTATTTCTGCACCTCCTATGAACCGCCGCACTTTCATCACCACCGCCAGCACCGCTGCCGCTGCCACGCTCATCAGCTCCACCAGTCAGGCCGCCATCGGCCTCACTCAGGACGCCCTGCCCTACGCGCCTGAGGCTCTGGAGCCGCACATCGACGCAGTCACCATGGGCATCCACCATGGCAAACACCACGCTGCCTACATCAAGAACCTCGGCGATGCCCTCAAAGCCGCCAGCGTCTCCCAAACAGACGCCGTGGCCCTCGTCTCCGACCTCTCCATCGTTCCCGAAGCCCAGCGCATGCTCATCCGCAACAACGGCGGCGGCCATGTGAACCACACCTGGTTCTGGAAATGGATGGCCCCCGCAGGCAGCGGCCCGAAAGGCCCCGAAGGCAAACTCGGCGAAGCCATCCAAAGCACCTTCACCAGCATCGACGACTTCAAGAAGCTCTTCGGCGAAGCTGGCACCAAGCGCTTCGGCTCCGGCTGGGCCTGGCTCATCGTCAAGCCTGACGGCAAACTCGCCGTCACCTCCACCCCGAATCAGGACAACCCGCTGATGAAAGGTTTCGTGCCCGACACCGACCTCGGCACCCCCATCCTCGGCCTCGATGTCTGGGAGCACGCGTACTATCTGAAGTATCAAAACAAGCGCCCCGACTACATCGCCGCCTGGTGGAACGTCGTGAACTGGGCCGAAGTCGCCAAAGGCTACGCTGCCGCCAGCGGTAAATGACGAATGAGTAAGTCCCAATGACGAAGCGGTCTGGCAGCACCCACCACTCCCAGTCTGCTCTCGTCATTTGGGCTTCGTCATTCGGCAATTCGGAATTCGTCATTTCCCTCCCATGCCCGCCCTGATCGAGGTCAAGCTCACCGAACTGGCGCAGCTCTTCAATTCCATGGACCCCTCGCCCTTCCACGAGCGGGACCTCGATCACGATGCCGAGGACTTCATCGTCAGTTGGGCGCAGGAGCATCCGCGTGACGACGACCTGCAGCTCGTCATCCACCTCGCCAAGCCCCCTGCCGAGGCCACCAAAGTGCAGGAATCCGTGCAGCACTACTTCGCCTATCGCTCCGACATGCTCTGGCGCGAGTTCCGCCAGCTCATCAAAGAAGGCCGTGCCACCATGCTCATCGGCCTGAGCTTCATGGCCGCCTGCGAGTTCGCCGCCCTGGTCCTTTTTAAAGGTGACACCACCTGGAAAGCCGTCACCCGCGAAGGCCTCACCATCCTTGGTTGGGTCGCCATGTGGCGACCTCTCGAAATTTACCTCTACCGATGGTGGCCCCTGCTCAGCAAACGTAAGCTTTATCAAAGACTCGCCCACATGGCCGTCGAAATCAAAGTCGCCCCCTAACCACCCCACCATGAAACACCTCCTCATCGCCATCCTCTCCTTACTCCCTCTCTTCACCTTCGCAGCTGACAAAGCCAAGCACGTCGATGCCGCAGGTGCTGCCAAACTCATCGCCGAAGGCAAAGTCACCATTGTCGATGTCCGCACCAAGGAGGAGTTCAGCGAAGGCCACCTCAAGGAAGCCAAGAACATCGACATCATGGAACCCACCTTCGAGGCCGAGCTCGCCAAGCTGGATAAGACCCAGCCCGTCCTCGTCCACTGCCAGGCCGGCGGACGCAGCACCCGTGCCCTCTCCACCTTCGAGAAACTCGGCTTCACGAATATCATCCACCTCGACGGCGGCTACGGCGGCTGGCTTGATGCCGGCAAGCCCGTGGTGAAACCCTGAGACTCGCACTCGCAGCAGCATTGCGGGCAATCAGAGCTCTACTTGTGGGCACAGATCCTAGCGCTGCGGGAGACGTAAGGGGCAGAGTTCGCGGTTCAAGCAGCGGCTTGGGAACGAGTATTGATACTGGCAATTTGAGGGGCGCTGCGGACGTTCTCGTCTGCCCTTCTTCATGAATCTCTGCACCCGTCTGCTCCCCTGCCTCATGCTTCTTTCCGCTCAAGCTAACGCGCTGGAGATCATCGCCCATCGTGGTTACTCGGGGATTGCGCCGGAGAACACGGTGGCGGCCTTCAAGCTGGGCTGGGAAAAGGGCACGGATGCCTGTGAGCTGGACCTTTACCTCACGGGCGACAATCAGATCGCGATCCTGCATGATGCGGACACGAAGCGGACGACGGGCGTGCTCAAGCTGGTGAAGGAGAGCCCGCTGGCGGAACTCCAGGCGCTGGACGCGGGTTCCTGGAAGAGCCCGAGCTACCAGGGGGAGCGCATCCCGACTTTGGCGGAAGCGCTGGCGACTTTGCCGGAGGGGAGGCAGCGATTCTTTTTGGAGGTGAAAGACACGGTGCGCGTGGTGCCGGAGCTGACGCGGCAGCTCACGGGCTGGAAGTCGCGGGCCTCGCAGCTCTGCATCATCGCCTTTGACCGCGCGGTGGCGCAGGGGTGCAAGCAGGCCATGCCCTGGATGCCTGTGTATCGCCTTTCCGCCGAGAAGACGAAGGACAAGAAGCCGGTGGATCTGGCGAAGCTGATCAGCGACACAAAGGCAGATGGCCTGGATGGTCTGGACCTGGGATTGAAGTGGGACTGGTCCCCTGCCCTGGTGGAGCAGGTGCGCGCGGCGGGCCTGAAGCTTTACGCCTGGACGATCAATAAGCCCGAGGATGCGCGCCGGCTGGCCGCGCTGGGCTTGGATGGCATCACGACGGATGATCCGGTGATGCTGCGTGAGGCGCTAAAACCCTGATCATGCGCGTGAGACTCATCGGCCTGACTTTCCTTTTCATGATCAGCACGCTGGTGCAGGCGGATGAGACGCTGGATGCAGCGCTGGATGGCATCGCCCCCGAGCTGCGGAAGTGGGCCACGGTCTGTGTGGTTTCGGAGAAGGAGGGTAAACCCGCCTTTGAATGGCATGACTACCGCGACACGGGAACGCGGACGGACTTCTGGCCGGCGAGCACGATCAAGCTTTACACCGCCATCGCCGCCTGCGTGAGGATGAACCAGAAGGGCTTCACCCTGGATGCTGCGGTGCAGTTTCAGCATGAGGAGAAGGGCGTGTGGAAGCTGGACTGCGCGCGCTCACTGCGGGAGATGTTGAGCGAGGTCTTCCGCCGATCGTCCAATGAAGACTACACACTGCTGCTGCGGCTGTGCAGTATCGACTGGCTGAATCGGGAGTTTCTGACGCCGGAGACGGGCTTTGAGAAGTCGGCGCTGATGCGCGGCTATGTGAAGGAGCGACCCTGGGGCTATCTCCGTGAGGAGACGCAGCGTCTGCGGGCGATGAGTGCGGACGGCATCACCAAGCAGACCTGGGAGCACCGCTGGTCAGGCCACTCCTACTCCGCCGAGCGCGGGGCGACGATCATCGACGCGAAGACGGGCAATGTGACCACGCCGCGAGATCTGGCGAACTGCCTGCGGCGACTGATGTTTCATGCAGAACTGCCGCCGGAGCAGCGCTTTGACCTGAGCCAAGAGCAGGTGGATTTTCTTTTGCATGGCTCGGATGGGCTGACAGGCCTGGAGACAAAGAACCCAGACTCCGGCCCCAGCGCCTGGAAGGATGGGCTGGAGAGGGTTTTCCCCGAGGCACGCTTTTACCACAAGTGCGGGGTGATCAGCGATTACGCGCTGGAGGTGGCATGCCTGGATGATCGCGCGAACGGCGGCCCCTGCTTCATCCTCGTGCCGGTGATCCATGCCGGCCATGCCACGAAACCGGTGCCGGGCGAGAAGCACATCAGCGCCATGAGCCGGGCCATCGGCGAGTGGGTGAAGTCACGAAGGTGAAGCAAACTTCCCGAACTCGCCTGTTGCCCCGCAGTGCACGCCGCCGCTACAATCACGACCCGCCATGAAGAAGATTCCTTTCACCACCCGCCGTCAGTTCCTCAGCACCAGCGCCGCCGCGCTCGGCTTTCCCATGATTGTGCCACGCTCTGTCTTCGGTGCGGCAGGCCGCCCGGCTCCCTCGGAGCGGATCACGGTGGGTGCCATCGGTTGGGGGACCATTGCCGGGGACTGGACACCTTCGTTTTTAAACAATGACAAGTGCCAGGTGATCTCCGTGGCGGACCCGATGAAGGAGTACGGGCACTACGGTTACGATGGCAAGGAAACCGGAGGTCGTGAGGCCGGGAAGAAGATCATCGACGCGCACTACTCGCAGTCCGCAAACAAGCCCGCGAAGGTCTGCACCTCGTATGCCGACTTCCGCGAGATGATCGAAAAGGAAGATCTGGACGCCGTGCAGGTCTCCACGCCGGATCATTGGCACGCCTACATGGCCGTCTATGCCGCACGCAAGGGCAAGCACATCTACGGTCAGAAGCCCCTGGCTCTAAACATCGCCGAAGGTCGCCTCATGGCGGACGAAGTGGCGAAGGCAGGCGTGACCTGGCAGACAGGCAGCCAACAGCGCAGCGACATCTACTTCCGCATGGCCTGCGAGATGGTGCGCAATGAGCGCATCGGCAAACTCAAGCGCGTCCGCGTGGGTCTCCCTGGCGGACATTCCAACTGGAACGGCATGGCGGACAAGACAGAGGTGGCACCGGTGCCAGCGGACTTCGATTATGAAATGTGGCTCGGCCCTGCTGAGCAGATGGACTACCGCCCCGCCCTGCTGCCCCTGAACTGGCGGCATAATTTCAACTTCTCCGGCGGCATGATCACCGACTTCGGAGCGCACCACATCGACATCGCCCAGTGGGGCATGGGCACCGAGCACACGGGGCCGGTGGAAATGAAGAACATCTCCGGCACGCGGAACAAAGATGCGCTCTACAACACGGCGACAGCCTTCAATTTTGAATGCGTGTATGACAACGGCCTCGTGATGCACGTCGCCAGCCCCGATCACAAACTCATGCCGGAAGTGGAGGCCGCGCTCCAGACGGCGGGGGGCAAGAAACCCTTCGACCACGTCGGCGTCCTCTTTGAGGGCGATGCCGGGAAGTGGATCTATGTGAACCGCGGCAAGATCACTGCCAGTGATCCAGCCATTCTGCGCGAGAAGATCAGCGACAAGGAAATCCATCTCTATGAGAGCAAGGATCACACGGACAACTTCCTGAGCTGCATCTACGACGGAAAGCGTACCGCCACTCCCGTGGAGATCAGTCATCGCAGCATCACCATCGCCCATCTGGCAAACATCGCCCTCCGCACCGACAGCTCGGGACTGAAGTGGAGTCCACAGACGGAGAAGATTGAGGGCAACGAGGCGGCATCGAAACTGCTCTCCAAGGAATGGAGAAAACCGTGGGTGCTGTGAACCAACGAAACGCCCTTCTTACCCCCTCTGCCCTGATGACTGGACGCGCTCTGTTCCTTGCCTTTGCCCTGACAGGCGGCGCATGGGCGCAGACGCTCCAGCTCAATCCGGCGGACATGCTAAAGAACAGCGGCATCGGCCAGACCCAGCCTGCTGCTCCCGCCGCAGCGCCGGCTCAGGAGACTGCCGCGCCCGCCACACCCGCAGGTCCGGCAAAGATCGCCCAGGGTTATCTTTATGTGGAGCCTTATCAGGCGCGGTTTGAGATGCTGATGGATGCCCCCCGTTTTCTGCACTGGCTGAATCCGCTGAAAGAGCAGCCAAAAACCCTCGATGAAGCCACCCAGAAGGCTGCCTGCGAGGCTGCAAAAGAGCAGGTGCTGGACTGGTGCCGCCTGAGCACCGGAGGGTCGCGAATCGAGGGGAATTTCATCGGCGTCAGCATGGTCAAAGGCAAACCCGGTGCCACCCTGCCCATGGCACCCGGCGAACCCCTAGCGACAAGCGAGGCCATGTTTGGCTTCACCTGGGAATACCCCACTCCTCCCGGCCCCGATGAGATCATCGTGGAATGGCGCGGCTTCATTGAGGAGATCCAGACGCTGCCGGTGCGCATCTTTTTCGGCTCCCAATCCGAGGTTCTTGAAGCCAGCACTTTCCTGCCCAAAATCTCCTGGAAAGCCCAAGGGCGCCTGCCGCTGCCTGCGCCGCTGGCAAAGGTTCCAGCGATCAT
>JBIKIA010000601.1:0-3247 GCA_044361885.1 Prosthecobacter sp.
CACCCTCAAACTTTGAATCGCAAAGTTTCCCCTTGCGCCATTCACTTTATAATACAAAGTGACCACCATGAGCACCCAGCAAGCCGCCCTGGAAAACCTCCGCGTGATCCGTTCCCTGATGGAGAAAGCCCACATCTATCGGGCGATCTCGGCTCCTGCGGCTTTGGTGGGTGGAGGCCTTGCTGTTTTGGGTTCTTTTTACGGCTCGATTCCCAAATCTCCAACAATGCCAGCGAGCGAGTTCATGACCGTTTGGCTGTCGATCTTGGCTATCACGAGCATTCTAAATGTGTTGCTGCTTGCACATGAGGCAAAAAAACGCGGTCAGCCTGTCTTCTCTGAAGGTATGCGGGCGGCGATGAGAAGTCTGGCACCGCCTCTATTCGCAGGTGGAGTGCTCGGCATCGGCCTTGTCGTTTGGACACACTTCTATTCTATGGCCGCGATCATTTGGGCTATTTTCTATGGCCTTGCGTTACTCTCGACATCGAGCTTCTCACCGCGCTCTCTGGTGCGGCTCGGATGGCTGTTTCTTATCTGTGGACTATGCCTTTTTGTGTTCTCAGCCTCCAATGAGTCGAGCTGTCTTCAGCCATTTGATAGTGACTCCGCCTCTTTCGCCATGGGCCTCACCTTCGGTCTCCTCCATATCGGTTACGGCATCGCCGTACTCGTCCGCAAGAAACCTGAGCCCCTGCCTGCGGAATGATCGACTTCGACCAGATCGACAAGACGATCCACGAGAAGGCGCGGCTGTCCATCATGACGCTGCTGGCTTCACGAGGGGAGTGGTCGTTTCAGGATCTGAAGGCTGAGTTGGGTATGAGCGATGGCAATCTCATCACCCATCTCCGCATCCTCTCGGCGGCGGAGTTTGTCCAAGAAGAGCGCGACGACTCCGGCACCCGCCCCCGCACCACCTACAAGCTCACCGCCGCCGGCAGCAAAGCCTTCAAGAGCTACATCGACCTCCTCGAATCCATCGTGAAGACCCTGAAGCCCGAAACCTGAATCCCCTTTTTGCCCTGAAGCTTTGTTTCACAAAGTAAACCCAACCGAGAACAGCAAACCAAGAACCCTGAACCAATCCATGAACCTCCACCTAGCCCAACACCACGGCATGTGCTTCGGCGTGCGCGATGCCCTCCGCGCCACGCATGACGCCGCCAAACGCGAACCTGTCACCATCCTCGGACAGCTCGTCCACAATCCTGTCGTCGAGGCGCATCTGAAGACGCTCGGCGTCCGTGCCGGTCAGCTCGAAGCGCAGGACTCCACCACCACTCAGCGCGTCGTCATCACGGCTCATGGCGCGGCGGATGTGCAGCGGCAGGCTTGGCAAAGCGCAGGCCACACGGTGACCGACACGACCTGTCCGCTTGTCCGGAAAGCGCACCAGGCGCTCGCCATCCTCGTGCAGGAGGGTTACCACCCCATCGTCATCGGCCAGCGGCAGCAGGTCGAGGTGCGTGGCTTGATTGGCGATTTCCCGGAAGCCAGTGTCGTGCTCGATGAGGTCGATGTGCTCCAGATCCCCGCCTCCACGAGGCTCGGCGTGATCTCCCAGACCACGCAGCCGCTGGATCGTGTGCTGGAACTCGTCGCCGCCATCAAGCGACAGCATCCACGAGCTGAGGTGCGCTTTGTCGATACCGTCTGCCATCCCACGAAGCAGCGCCAAACCGCGCTGGAGGAGCTTTGCCAGCGCTGCCCCGTCGTGATCGTCATCGGCGGGCGCAACAGCAACAACACCCGCCAGCTCACCGAAAAAGCCACCCGCCTCGGAGCCCGCGCCCACCAGATCGAAACGCCCGACGACCTCCGCGAAGAGTGGTTCACCGGCATCACCGAAGTCGGCATCACCGCCGGCACCTCCACCCTCGATGAAACCGTCACCGCTGTGATGAATCGCCTCCGCCAAATGACTCCGAACTAAGAACCAAGAACCCATGAACACCCAAGCCTGGATCACCCACTTCGAGCGCAACACACGCCTCAACGACACCCTCGAACTCCCCACCGAGTCATGCACGCTGCCAGACGCGACACGAGTGCCACTCGCAGCCTCCATCGCCACCTTCCAGCTCGGCGAATCCGGCACCGGCTCGCGCCTCCGGCGCTATGCCCGCGAGGTCGCACCCCTCGAAAACTTCCGTGGCTATCAGCGCGCCATCGACCTCTTCGTGGCCGAGGAGCAAAGCCACTCACGTCTGCTCGCGCGAACGGTGGAGCACCTCGGCGGCAAGCTGCTCACGAAGCAGTGGACAAACTCCGTCTTCCGTCGCCTGAGATTCCTCGTGAATCTCGAGTTCGCCATCCAGGTGCTGCTCACAGCGGAACTGATCGCCGAGGTCTATTTCGGCACGCTTTACCTCCGCTGCTCCGACCCCGTGGTGAACAAAGTCTCCCACAAACTCCTTCGCGACGAGATGAAGCACCTCGCCTTCCAGCGAGATTTCCTTAGCGAACGCATCGCTACCTTTAATGACCTCGGCCGGAGGCTCTGGCGAGCTCAGTTTCAGGCCATCCACGCCATCACCGCCACCGTCGTCGCCTGGGATCATCGGCGCACATTGCGAGCCCTCGGGGTGAACCCCGCCGACTTCCGCCAGCGCTGCCTGCAAGCATGGTCACGCTATCAGGAACGACTGGAGGCGGAGGTCGTGAAACTGGATTCGAAATCACCAGATTCTCATTCTGAAGCCTACCTCAACGCAGATCATCGCCGTGCGGGTTGACTGTCGGGGGCCAGGGCGCATTCTAGGCCGCTCCCGAACTCCCCTTCCCGCATGATCTCTCCGCGCTCCGCGTCCCTCGTTCTGTGTCTATCCGCCTTCTGGCAGATCAACTCCATCGCCCAAGACATCACACCGGAACAGGTCACGGATTTCGCCTCGCTGGAAAAGCTGGCCGCACAGCTCGCCCTCAAGCCGTATGTGGCCCCGAGCCAAAAGCTCGATCCCTTCTTCGAGGGCCTGAAATACGATGGCCACCGCAAGATTCGCTTCCTGCGGGACAAGGCGCTCTTTGCCGACGCGGGCGATGTCTATCGCGTCGAGTTCTTTCACCCAGGTTGGATGTTCAAGAAGCCGGTGCAGTTCTTCACCACAGGTGCAGACAAAGCCAAGGGGGTGCCTTTCGATCAAAAATTCTTCGATTACGACGATCTCAAGCTGCCAGAGAAAATCACGCCGCCCGCTGGTTACGCCGGCTTCCGCGTGCTCGCTCCCGACTCGATGATGAAGAA
>JBIKIA010000181.1:0-8701 GCA_044361885.1 Prosthecobacter sp.
GCGAGCTACTACCGTGCCGTCACCACCGAGCTCGGTTACGGCATCAGCGCACGTGGCGTGGCGGTGAATACCATCGGAGGCAAGCCTGAGGAGTTCCCCGACTTCACGCACTTCTGGTTCGCACCGCCAAAGCCGGGCGACAAATTTTTCAAGGTGCTCGCTCTTCTCAACGGTCCCAGCATCGCCGGCGCTTATCAGTTTGATGTCATGCCAGGCAAGACCACGGAGACGCTAGTCAAAGCCACGCTGCATCTCCGTCAAAAGGTCGAAATGCTCGGCATCGCACCCTTCTCGAGCATGTATTGGTTCGGCGAAAACAGCCACCCGAAGCCGTACGACTTCCGCCCTGAGGTGCATGACAGCGACGGTCTCCAGATCGAGATCGAAGGCGGCCCTTCCATTTGGCGTCCGCTCGATGTCAGCCGCGACCTGCGCCTGAGCATCCTCGAAACCGACAAGCTCAAAGGATTC
The DNA here is from genome assembly GCA_044361885.1 of Prosthecobacter sp. Taxonomy (GTDB): domain Bacteria; phylum Verrucomicrobiota; class Verrucomicrobiia; order Verrucomicrobiales; family Verrucomicrobiaceae; genus Prosthecobacter. The sequence goes on from JBIKIA010000181.1 coordinate 472, forward strand.
GGCCTCGCCGAGCGCGACCGCGACTTTAATAACTTCCAGGACCTCGAAGCCGTCTATCATCGCCGCCCCGCCGTGTGGGTGGAGCCGAAGACCGGCTTTGGCAAAGGCAGCGTCGTGCTCGTCGAACTCTCCACCGGCGAGGAGACCTGGGACAACATCGTCGCCATGTGGAAGCCCGCCGTGCTGCCCTCGACGCCACAAGAGCCGCTCAAGTTTGAATACCGCCTCGCTTGGCTTGAGGAGCACCTGCCCGGCCTGCTCGGCAAGGTCATCTCAACTCGCCGTGGCTTCGTGATGGATAGCGACGACCACCTCTACGTCGTCGATTTCACCAAGGGTGCGCTCGCTCCCGACAAGCCTCAAGACTGGGTGCCTGACATCGACGTCACCATCAGCAACGGCGACGCCAAGGTGCTGGACAAGCGAGTCATGTACAGCCACGAAACCAAAGGCTGGCGTGCCTTCTTCAAGATCGACGTGCCGCCTGCGACGAACCTCGTCGAGATGACCTGCGACCTCAAAGACGGCGACAAAGCCATCTCTGAGCGCTGGATGTATCAGTGGCGTCGCTAATCCGGGTGCAAGACATGCGTATGGGCCTCTGTTGAAGGGCTCACCATGCCGACCTCACGCCGCCAGTTCATCGCCGAATCCACCGCGCTCGCCGCAGTCTCCCTGCTGCCCACTTCGGCCTCCGCTTTATCCGCGCCAGCGCTGTTTGGGAGCCAGTGGAAAAACGGCCTGGACCGCGTTTGGCTGGGTGAGCAGTTCTGGGCCAATCCGATGCAGGACTGGCAGGTTCGTGAAGGCCGCGCGGAGTGCATCGCCGCAAAGCCGAACCGCAATGTGCATGTGCTCACCTGTGAGCTGGCGGATCGAACGGGCGATCTAAAAATGAGCGTCACCATCGGCCGTGTCGGCGGTGGCAAACTCGCGGGCGATGGCAAAGGCAGCGCGGGCTTCAAGATTGGCATCCTTGGCACGCTGCGGGACTACCCAGAGCTCCGCGACTACCGGAACAACCTCGCTTTCTCCTCCGGCTGGGATGTCGGCTTCACCGCAGCAGGTGATCTCTTCTTTGGCGATGCTCGGCAGCCTCAATCCAAGGTTGAACTCGGTGATGTCGAGAGCGTGAAGTTGTTTCTCAGTGTCGATGAAAAAGGCGGCACTTATGCCCTGAAGCTCTTCGTGCTGGATGCGAAGGATGATCGCATGCTCGGCGAGCTCTCGAAAAACGATCTGCGCCCAAACCAGCTCATCGGCAACCTCGCCATCGGCTGCAATTTCGGCCCCGAAGGCTCACGCCAGGATGCAAAGAAGAAAAAGGCCGAAGTCGGCAAGGATGTCGGCAACGGGCTCTTCTGGTTCAGCGATTGGGTGATCAGCGGCAGCAAGGTCGCTGTGGATGAAACGCATCGTTTCGGCCCCATCCTCTTCAATCACTACACACTCAGCGGTGGCATCATGAAGATGACCGCTCAGATGCCACCGCTCGGGGCTGCTGACACCCGCGAGGTGCGCTTTGAGATCGAGGATGGCGAGGTCTGGAAAGTCATCTCCACCGCGCAAATTCACGCTCAGGCACGCACCGCCAGCTTCCGCATCACGGATTGGGATACCAGCCAGGACATGCCCTACCGCCTCAGCTACGTGCTCAAGACACGCGACGGCAATCACACCCATCACCTCACCGGCACCATCCGCCGCGATCCCGCCGCGCTGGATCAGTTCAGCGTCGCCGACATCTCCTGCAACATCCACACCGCCTTCCCGAATGCGCCGTACGTCGCGGCCGTGGCGAAGCTGAATCCCGACATGATGGCCTTCGTCGGTGATCAGTTTTATGAAAGCACCGCTGGCTATGGCGTGCAGCGTGATCCGGTGGAGCCCGCCATCATCGACTACCTGCGGAAGTGGTATTTCCACGGCTGGACCTGGCGTGATTTGACGAAGGATCGGCCCAGCGTCTCGCTTCCGGACGATCATGATGTTTATCAGGGCAATCTCTGGGGTGTCGGCGGGGAAGCACAAACCAAAAGCCAGGAAGCTGGCGGCTACCAGATGACGGCTGACTGGGTAAATGTGGTGCATCGCACGCAGACCTCGCATCACCCCGACGCCTATGATTCGAAGCCCTGCAAACAGGGTATCATCAACTACTACGGCTCGATGACCTACGGCGGCATCAGCTTTGCCATTCTCGCAGATCGTCAGTTCAAATCCGCACCCGAGGGCAACGTGCCGCCCACGGACGAGCGTCCTGATCACATGATCAATCCCGATGCCGACCCGAAACTCTCGGACATCGAAGGCCTCGAACTCCTCGGCGGCAAGCAGATGGAGTTCCTGGAGCGCTGGGTGCGCGACTGGCAGGGAGCAAAGATGAAGGCCGTCATCTCCCAAACCATCTTCACCGGCATGGCCACCACGCACGGTGGTGAGCGGCAAGTGCTGCGCATGGACTACGATCAAAATGGCTGGCCGCAAAAGGCCCGCAACGCTGCGCTTCGTATCATTCGCAAAGCCCACGCCTTCCACATCGCTGGCGACCAGCACCTGCCCGCCGTCGTTCATTACGGCATTGATGAGCCCCGCGATGCCGGTGTGGCTTTCGCCGGACCAGCGGTGAATGTCGGCTACCCACGCTGGTGGGAGCCGACGGAGAAAGTCCATGGGCTCAAGCCCAACCGAGGTCTCACTGGCGACTTCACTGACCATTTCGGCCATCCGATGAACGTGCTCGCCGTGAAGAACGGCTCCCACCAACCGCGCAAAGAAACCATGGAGAACATGACCGACAAAGCCTCAGGCTTCGGCATGGTTCGCTTCGATAAAAAGCAGCGCACCATCACCTGCGAATGCTGGCCCTTCGACAGCATCGGAGCCCAGCAGTTCCCCACCTGGCCCGTGAAATCTAGCGAGCGCGATCAATATTGTCGCACCGCCAAAGCCCACCTTCCCATGCTAAAGATCACCGACAGCGAAAGCGCCGTTGTGGAGGTTATCGATGCCAAATCGGGCGAACTCGTCTATGCCCTGCGGCTGAACTCAGCCGAGTGGCAGCCTCACACCTTTGCCGAAGGTGACTACAACCTCCGCATCACCGAACCCGAAGCCGGAGCCGTGAAGGAACTCACCGGCCTGCGTGCCACGGTGGAAAACAAAGATATCATCGAACTGAAGCTCGGCTGATGCCGAACTCGATCACTTCTTGAAGTGATCCACTGGCGCGGCCTCGGGATCGAGGTCGGGCAGGGGCGGTGGCAGGTTGTCGATAGCGTTGATGAGGCCGACGGCGCGCTCGATGGTTTTATCCAAGCGGAACAAGAGCTGGGGGCTGTGTTTCATCTTCACGCGCTTGTAAAGTTCGCGCTGGATGTTGCCGCGCTCTTTGTTGAGCTTTTCGATGATGGCCGCCTCGTCTTTCGCCTTGCCGAGGACACCAACCCAGACGGATGCCTGACGCAGATCCGGCGCGGTGACGACTTCATGTATGGTGAGCACGACGCCATCAAACCGGTAACCGCGCTCCAGCACCGTGCTGAGCTCGCGCTTCATCAGTTCATTCACTCTTGGGATGCGCTGGGACATGTGTCTTAGAGGGCCTGGGCGATTTTCTCGAGCTCGTAACACTCGATGACGTCACCTTCTTCGTAGTCGCTGAAGCCATGGAGCTTGATACCGCACTCAAGGCCGTTGCGGACTTCGGGAACTTCGTCCTGGAAGCGCCGAAGAGTCTCAATGCCGCCGTCGTAAACAGCCTGACCACCACGCAACACGCGGGCGCGCTGCTTGCGGTCGATGCGGCCATCGGTGACTTGGGAACCACCGACAAAGCCTTTCTGCACCTTGAAGACGACTTTGACCTTGGCATGTCCGATGACCTTCTCACGGGTGAGCGGATCGAGCATTCCGGTCATGGCTTCCTTGGCCTGATCGATCAATTCATAGATGATGGAGTAGAGCTTGACCTGCACTCCCTCACGCTTGGCGGCAGTGAGAGCTTTGTTTTCGACCTTGGTGTTGAAGCCGATAATGACGGCGTCTGAGCCGGAGGCGAGGAGCACGTCGGACTCGTTCACCGGACCCACATCGCTGTGGAGGATGCGGAGATTGATTTTGTCGCTCTCAATGTCGTTGAGACATTTGGTGATGGCTTCGAGAGAGCCTTGAACGTCGGTCTTGAGGACGACTTTGAAGACCTTCTTCTGACCCTCTTCGATGTTGGCGAAGAGATCTTCCATCGTGGCACGACGGCGGGTGACGAGCTTCTTCTGGCGCAACTCTTCGAGGCGTTCCTCGCTGAGCTTTTTCACCACGCGCTCGCTTTCCATGACGACGACTTCATCGCCGACATGCGGCATGTCGCTGAAGCCGACGAGCTCGACCGGCATGCCGGGAAGCACTGCTTTGATGGCCTCGCCACGGTCATTCATGAGCGCCTTGGTCTTGCCCCAATGCGGGCCGCAGATGAAGGCCTGGCCGACACGAAGCGTGCCCTGACGGACGATGACGGTGGCCACGGGGCCACGGCCGGCGACCATACTGGACTCGATGACGGTGGCACGGGCAGGAGCTTTCGGGTCGGCTTTGAGTTCGAGCACTTCGGCCTGGAGGGCCATGGTTTCGAGCAGGTTGTCGATGCCGAGGCCGGTCTTCGCGGAGACCTCCATGCACTCGATGTCACCACCCCAGTCCACAGGTGCGAGACCCATGTCCTGAAGCTGTGATTTGACGCGCAGGATATTGGCAGCAGGGAGATCGCATTTGTTGATGGCGATCATGAGCTGTACGTCAGCCGCCTTCGCGTGATTGAGCGCCTCACGTGTTTGTGGCATGATGCCGTCGTCGGCAGCGATGATGAGGACGACGATGTCCGTCACGTTGGCACCGCGAGCACGCATGGCGGAGAAAGCGGCGTGACCGGGTGTGTCGATAAAGGTGATGGGCTTGCCGTCATGGAAGACGCTGTAAGCACCGATGTGCTGGGTGATGCCACCAGCCTCACCTGAAGTAATTTGGGTTTTGCGAATGGCATCCAGGAGAGACGTTTTGCCGTGATCGACGTGACCCATGAAGGTGATGATCGGTGCACGGAGCTCGAGCTTTTCCTCTTCGACCTCTTCGACGACTTGGGCGACTGGCTCAATGATGACTTCCTCAACTTTGTGGACACCACCACCCTTCTCACGCTTTTCGCGCTCGAGCCTGAAGCCGTGTTTTTCACAAATTTTCTCGGCGACTTCAAGATCGATGGCCTTGTCGGCATTGGCGACGAAGACTTTCAGATTGATCAGATCGGCAATGATCTTGAAAGGGCGCAGGCCCATCTTTTCGGCCAGATCTTTGACGATGATTGGTGGCTTCAGGTGAATGATTTTTTCACCTGCTTCATTGATCTCGAACTCGGGAGCGACAGGTTCGGCCGGTTTCAGCGCGGCGACGGGAGCCGGTGCAGGTGCAGGGCCGGTGATAGCTGGGCCAGGCTCACGCAACATGGAAATGGGGCGCAATCCTAATGGTGCTGAAGTGTCTGCAGGGCGGACGCGCTTGACCTTGGGTTTTTCGTCCTCTTCGAAGAGATTCAATGCCTCGCGTTTGGCATCATCGAGCGTTCTTTTTGGTGGCTCGGGCTCTGGCTCTGGCTTTGCCACCACTTTCACCGGCTTGACTCCGATGTGAGGCAGGGTTCCTGCACTCATGTCCTTGCGTGGCGCTGTCTTCCCTTTCGGCTTTTCCTCTTCGATCAGCGAGAGCACCTCCTTTTTCTTTGCCGTCTTCTTGGCAGGGGCGCTCTCCAGCACTTCCTCGTCAGCGATGCTGTCGGGGGTGTCTTGGCTGGGTTTCGATGAGGAGGAACGGGAAGGCATGTGGGATAATAAGCGTCGTGCGAGCGGCTGGGAGGGCGGTCGGGGAGGCGGGGTGAAGGATGGAGGCGGAGAGGCTCATGGCTACTCTCCAGATGGGTTGTAAGATTGGATGCGTTCGTAAACCTGCTTCGCGAGCAGATCGTCACCGGCGAGGGCGTCACTGACATCTTCAAGCTCGACCTGACGGAGAAGCTTGAGGTCACCCATGCCACCAAGGACGAGTTTGCGGGCGGTTTCGAGATTGATGCCGAGGGCTTTTTCGAGGTCTTGGGCAGCAGTGTCCATCTGGCCTTCGAAGACTTCTTCGGCGTGCTCATCACGCTCAATCTGAAGCTCCAAGCCGACGAGGCGGGAGGTGAGACGGGCGTTCTGACCACGGCGTCCGATGGCCTTGGAAAGCTCATCCTCACGGACGGTGAGGCGGGCAGTCTTTTTGTCCGGTGTGAGTTGGATGCTCAGCACCTTGACGGGCTTGAGTGCTTCTTTGATGAACTCGACTGGGTCGGCGTACCAGCGGATGATATCCACCTTCTCGTTGTTCAGTTCGCGGACGATGTTTTTGACACGGTTGCCCTTCAGTCCCACGCAAGCACCGACAGGATCGACCTTCGTGTCAGCACTGTTCACGGCCACCTTGGTTCGGTAGCCAGGTTCGCGAGCTATGCTGGAGATCTCGACGGTTTGGTCACCGATTTCGGCCACTTCAAATTCGAAGAGGCGGCGGACAAAGTTCACATGCACGCGGCTGAGCACGATTTCCGGTCCACGGACACCTTCTTTCTCCACGGCTTTCACATAGAAGCGCATGCGGTCGCCGATGGTGTATTCCTCAGTTGGCACGCGTTCCTTATTTGGCATGACGCCTTCAAATTTGCCGAGATCTACGATCACGTCACTCTTGTCGAAGCGGCGGATGGTACCGTTTACGACATCGCCAGCACGGTCCTTGAATTCGTCGTAAAGGTTCTCTTTCTCGGCCATGCGGACGCGCTGCATCATGGTCTGCTTCGCGGTCTGGGCGGCAATTCGGCCCATGTTCTTTGGGGTGACCTCAATGTCAATCTCGTCGCCAGGCTGCGCGTCCTTTTTCAGGATGCGCGCTTTATTTATGGGCAGCTCTTCCCATGGATTTTTGACTTCCTCGACGGCGATCAGTTTGGCAAAGGCACGGATTGTGCCCTTCTCAGGATCAATGGCGATGCGCAGTTCACGGGCGGGGCCGATGCTCTTTTTCGAGGCCGCGAGAAGTGCCTGGGAGAGCACCTCGACCATACGGTCGCGGTCGATCCCCTTTTCCTTCTCGTAGTAGTCGAATAGTGCTTTGAGTTCGCTGGTCATAAAAATCGTTCCATCCCCAGACAAAAAGAGAGCGGGGCGCACCCCACTCTCACTCAAATAACAAACGCTGTCCGGGACAAGGAGCGCGACTGTAGTACAGACAGGTAATTCGGCAAGCTGAAATTCAGGGGCTTCACTAAGACCGATTCCGGGGGATGCTGCCGCATTTTTGGGCAACCGTCACACAATTGCGGGTATTGCCAAGATGCACGCCTCCGCTATTCTCGGCACCCTCATGTCTCTCGAAGCCACCCTCAAATCCGCCACTGACGCCGGTCAGCTCCTCCCCGCCAGCCACGACAACATCCTGGCCCTCCTCGCCGCCAGCACGAATCCCGTCTATCGCGCCAGCATCGAGGAACTCGCCTCCGCCGGCCAGTGGGCCGAGCTGAATGACCGCTTCTATCAGGCTCTCAAATTCGGCACCGGCGGCCTGCGTGGACGCACCGTCGGCAAAATTGTCACCGCCGCCGAGCGCGGCACCGCCGCCGCCGATCAGCGCCCCGAGCACCCCTGCGTCGGCACGAATGCCATGAACTACTACAACGTCGCCCGCGCCACCCGCGGCCTCGTCGCCTATGCTCGAGCCTACCGCAGCGCCGCCGGCCTCAGTGGCAAACCCAGCATCGTCTTTGCCCACGACACCCGCCACTTCTCCGCCGAGTTCGCCCAGCGCTGCGCCCACATCGCCACCGAAAACGGCGCCAATGTCTATCTCTTCGACGACTGCCGCGCTACCCCCGAAATGTCCTTCGCCGTCCGCCAGCTCCGCGCCGACGCCGGCGTCATGCTCACCGCCAGCCACAACCCCGCCCACGACAACGGCTTCAAAGTCAACTTCAGCGACGGCGCAGGCATCGTCGAGCCCCACGCCACCGGCATCATCAAAGAAGTCAACGCCCTCAAAGACGAAGCCTACGCACCCCTCCCCCTCACCGAGCAGGGTCAAATCACCATCCTCGGCGCCGACATGGACGCCCTCTACCTCGCCCGCGTCGAGACCATGATGCTCCAGCCCGAAT
>JBIKIA010000555.1:0-3586 GCA_044361885.1 Prosthecobacter sp.
TGTTCTGGATGTCGGCGGTCCACAGGCCGCGCTTTTTGAGGTCGCGGATGAGGTAGGGATTGAGGACCATGAAGTCGCCGGAGAGATTGGACTTCACGAGCATGTTGCTCATGAGAGGCTCGATGCAGGGACTGGAGCCCATGATGTTGGAAATCGTGGCGGTGGGGGCGATGGCGATGACGTTGCTGTTACGCATGCCTTGTTTGGCGATCTTGGCGCGGAGGCCGGACCAGTCCATTTTGCCACCACGGGGGACGTCGATCTCGAGTCCGCGCTCCTGGGCGAGGAGGTCGAGGGTATCCTGCGGGAGGAGGCCGCGATCCCATTTGCTGCCTTTATAAGTGGAGTAGGTGCCACGCTCGGCGGCGAGGTCGGAAGAGGCCTCGTAGGCGTAGTAGGCGACGGCTTCCATGATCTCGTCATTGAACTCGACGGCTTCCTTTGACGCGAAGGCGATGCCTTTGCGGTAGAGGGCGTATTGGAGTCCCATGACGCCGAGGCCGATGGGGCGGTGACGGCTGTTGGCGGTCTTGGCGGCGTCGGTGGGGTAGAAGTTGATGTCGATGACGTTGTCCAACATGCGGACGGCGACGCGGATGGTCTCGCGGAGCTTGGCGTGATCGATGCCGCCGGAGTCGTCGAGATGGCTGTCGATGAGGATGGAGCCGAGATTGCAGACGGCGGTTTCGTCAGCGGAGGTGTTCAGGGTGATCTCGGTGCAGAGATTGGAGCTGTGGATGACGCCGACGTGGTCCTGCGGGCTGCGGACGTTGCAGGGATCTTTGAAGGTGACCCAGGGATGACCGGTCTCGAAGATGGACTTGAGCATCTTTTTCCAGAGGTCGAGTGCGGGGATCTCGCGGCCGAAGATTTTGCCGGTCTTGGCGAGGGCCTCATACTCGACGTAGCGCTTTTCAAAGGCGGAGCCGTAGAGGTCGTGGAGGTCGGGGACTTCGTTGGCGCGGAAGAGGGTCCAGCCTTCGCGGGACTCCATGCGCTTCATGAAGAGGTCGGGGATCCAGTTGGCGGTATTCAGGTCGTGGGTGCGGCGGCGTTCGTCGCCGGTGTTCACACGGAGCTGGAGGAAGTCTTCGATGTCGTTGTGCCAGACTTCGAGGTAGGCGCAGCCGGAGCCACGTCGTTTGCCGCCCTGATTCACAGCGATGAGCTGGTCATTGTGCAGCTTGAGGAAAGGAATGACGCCCTGGGATTCGCCATTGGTGCCTTTGATATAACCACCGGTGCCACGGACGCTGGTCCAGGAGCCGCCGAGGCCGCCGGCCCATTTGGAAAGGAAGGCGTTTTCGGCAATGCCACGGATCATGATGGACTCGATGCTGTCGTCCACTTTGTAGAGGTAGCAGGAGGAGAGCTGGCTGTGATGGGTGCCGCTATTGAAGAGGGTGGGCGTGCTGGAGCAGAAGCGACGGCCTTTGTACATCTTGTAGATGCCGATGATCTTGTCTTCGGGGTTGCCGTCTTTTTCGCCAACGTTGAGGCCCATGGCGACGCGCATCCAGAAGAGCTGGGGCGTTTCGAGGCGCTTGGAGGGCTTGACCTTTTTATCGACGATGAGGTAGCGGTCGTAGAGGGTCTGGATGCCGAGGAAGTCGAAGTCCATGTCCGCAGCTGGATCGAGAGCGTCGGCGAGTTTGTCGAGATCGAACTGGAGGAGGCGGGGATTGTAGCGGTCGATCTCGACACCACGGGCGAGATTGCGGCGGAAGGCGCGGCGGTGGAAGTCGCGCAGGGCTTCGATGCCATCGCGGACGATGTCCCAGCCGAGGACTTCTTCATAAATGTAGCTGAGGCGGATGCGGGCGGCGAACTTGGCGAAGTCGGCGTCCTTCTGCATGAGGGTCTTCGCATTGAGAATGACGGTCTGGCGGAGGTTCTCGATGCTGATGTCGCTGTTCAGGGAGCGGCGGAGTTCCATCTCGATCTCATTGCGCGGGATGCAGAGGTCGAGGCCGAGGATGGCGAAGTCGATGCGCTTTTTGAGGTCAGCTCCGTCCCAGAGGAAGGAATTGCCATCGGCGGTCTTGACGAGGATGAGGGCCTGCTGCTGCTCGCTGTCGAGTTCGTTGATGATGGCGGCCTGCTCTTCTTCGGACTCGCGCATTTTGAAGCGGAGGGCGCGGTACTGGATGTAGGCGCGGGCGACTTTGAAGAAGCCGCCTTTCATGAGCTCTTCTTCAACGAGGTTCTGGACGTCTTCGATGTGGACGAACTGCTTATTTTCATCCGCGATGGCCTGGCTGACGGCTTCGGCGATCTGGACGGCGGGTGAGGAATCAAGCTCCAGGGAGAGGAAGCCTTTGCGGACAGCGATCTCGATCTTGTTGTGGTTCCAAGGCACAAGCTGACCATTGCGACGGATGACTTTGGTATTCACGATGAGGGGCTGCGGGGTGGCGCTGTCGGCAAAGGGATCGTACTCGGCGTTGTGTTTGCGTTTTTCTGCGAGGGTGCGGGCGACGTCGTGGGCGTTGTTTTTGATCAAGGCGCGCTCGATGCAATGATGAATGTCCCGCGCGCTGAGGGCCGCTGCTTTGCCGCTGCCTTCGGAAAGCTGGGTGGTGCGCTGATGGATCTCCTCGGCGACGGCGCGCGCGATGGTCTGCACGAGTTGGCGGTTGGCGTCATTGTAGATGTCGCCTTCCTTTTTGCGTGCCAGGAAGAGGTCGGTCAGGGTGCTGCCGATGGTGTCGGCGATCTCACCCATGTCGAAGTCACGCTCGGTGCCGCCGACGTTGACTTTGATGGCGCTGGGGGTGGGAGCGGTGGTGACTCCGGCGGCCAGGGCGCTCCAGTCGAAACGGGGCTTTTGGTCTTTCGGAGTTTTAGTGACAGTGCGGAGGACTTTGTCTTCTTGGAGTAGATTGGCAATCATGGCGGGAGCGGATTGGGAGTGACTTTGCTTAACTGATGCGGGGTATTTTTGAGGATAGAAAACCCGCACCGCTGGGGGGAGTGTCGGCGCAGACTTTCGGGAGCGGAACTTTACAGGTCGTCGTCGGAGCTTTGGACGAGGGCGGAAGACTTCTGGTAATCCGTGACCTTGCCCTCGAAGAAATTCTGTTCCTTGCGGAGATCCATCATCTCGGCCAGCCAGGGGAGCGGATTGGTGGCACCGGGACTCAGAGCAGGCAGACCACAACCGGCGAGGCGGCGATCGGCGATGAAGTCGATGTACTGGCAGAATTCATCGGCGCTGAGGCCGACAGCATTCACGGGCAGGCAGTCACGAATAAACTCTTTTTCCAATGTAACGGCCTCGCGCATGGTGTTGACGAGTTCTTCGCGAAACTCGGCGGTCCAAAGGTCAGGATTTTCCTCAACAAGGTCCATGAAGAGATTGCGGAATACTTCGATGTGATTGGATTCATCCCGAAGGGTGTAGCGGAACATCTGACCGATACCTGGGAATTTGTTCTGACGGTAAAGAGCCAGGATCATGCCGAAGAGGCCATAAAATTGGGTGCCTTCCATGCACTGACCGAACATGAAGATGTTGCGGGCGAGGAGCTGCTTGTTTTCCAGCTTCGTGAGGTCGAGGTCGCGGCGCATGTTCCCGGAGATGCCA
>JBIKIA010000283.1:0-6286 GCA_044361885.1 Prosthecobacter sp.
GGCCGCAGCGAAGGCGCGCATGTGACTTTTAAAGTCGGTGACACCGATGTCACCGTCTTCACCACCCGGCCAGACACCCTCTTCGGAGCCACCTACATGGTCCTGGCTCCCGAGCATCCGCTAGTGCCGCAGATCACCACGCCTGAGCAGTTCGCCGCCGTCGAAGCCTACCAGAAGAGCGTCGCCTCCAAGTCCGACATGGAGCGCACCGAACTGGCGAAGAAAAAGACCGGCGTCTTCACTGGAGCGTTCGCCATCAATCCCGTGAACAACGAGCAGATCCCCATCTGGATTGCCGACTACGTCATGATGGGCTACGGCACCGGAGCCATCATGGCCGTGCCTGCGCATGATGAGCGTGACTTTGAGTTCGCGAAGAAGTTCAATTTGGACATTATTCATGTTGTAGGCAAGCCACCGGCGGAAATCGAAGCCGCAGCTAATGATGCTGGTCACGGCTCACCGTCTAGGACTTGGCGCAATGCATTTGTTGGTCCCAACAGCCAGCAAGTTACATGGTGTGAAGAGGTTTGCTCCTCAGAGCAAGGCATTGCCGTGAACTCTAGCTTCCTTGACGGCTTGACCACCCCTGACGCGAAGCAGACCATCACCACCTGGCTCGAAGAAAAAGGCCTCGGCAAAGGCACCACCAATTTCAAGCTGCGCGACTGGCTCTTCAGCCGCCAGCGCTATTGGGGCGAGCCCTTTCCCATCGTGTGGGAGGATGGCAATCATCGCTGCATTCCTGAAAGCGAGCTGCCGCTGCTGCCGCCGACGCTGGAAGACTTCAAACCTACTGGCACACCCGAGCCACCGCTTTCCAAAGCCACCGACTGGGTGCGCTACTCCGACACCGCGACTCGCGAACTCAACACGATGCCGCAGTGGGCCGGCTCATGCTGGTATTACCTGCGTTACTGCGATGCGCAGAACAGCGAGCGCTTTGTCAGCGTGGAAGCGGAGAAATACTGGATGGGCGGCGGCAAGCCCGGCGGCGTCGATCTCTACGTCGGCGGCACCGAGCACGCCGTGCTGCATCTGCTTTATGCCCGTTTCTGGCACAAGGTGCTCTTTGACCTCGGCTACGTCAGCACCCCGGAGCCGTTCCAGCGTCTGGTGAACCAAGGCCTGATCATGGGCGAGGACGGGCAGAAGATGTCGAAGTCACGCGGCAACGTGGTGAACCCCGACGACGTCGTGGCCGAGTATGGCGCCGATGCGCTGCGCCTCTATGAGATGTTCATGGGCCCGCTGGAGCAGGTGAAGCCATGGAGCATGAAAGGCGTCGAGGGCGTGTATCGCTTCCTCGCCCGCGTCTGGCGTCTGGTCATGGAGCAGAGCGAGGAAGGCGTCTGGAGCATCTCCGCCGCCCTCCAGGATGTGCCTGCGAACAAGCAGCTCACCAAAGTGCTGCATGAGACCATCAAGAAGTGCGGCGAAGACATCGAGAAGCTCAGCTTCAACACTGCTATCTCTCAGATGATGGTCTGCACGAATGCCTTCACCGGAGCCGAAGCGAAGCCCGCTGCGGCCATCGTCACCTTCCTGAAAGTGCTCAGTCCCTTCGCCCCGCATCTCGCGGACGAACTGAACGCCCGCATCGCCAGCAAGTTCCCCGCCTTGGCCCATCCCGGCCTGCTCAGCGACGCCACCTGGCCCGCCTACGATCCCGCCGCCATGATCGAGGACGAAGTCGAAGTCGTCTTCCAAGTGAACGGCAAGCTTCGCGACAAAGTCCGCGTCCCCATCGCCGCCACCAAAGAAGAGATCGAAGCCCTCGCCCTCGGCAGCGCCCGCGTGCAGGAGTTCATGGAAGGCAAGACGCCGAAAAAAGTCATCGTCGTGCCCGGCAAGCTCGTGAACGTGGTCGTATGACGTGGAGCGGCGATGACTCGTCGCCCTGCCAAATTTTTGCCGACGACTCGTCGGCGCTCCATGCTTCTTGCCATCCCCTTATTCCCTCCTAATCTCCGCCTCCCTTTTCCCCCAATCATGAGCACCCACATCAAACTCTACATCCCAGGTCCCGTCGAAGTCAGCGCAGATACCTTTGCCGCCATGGCACAGCCGATGATGGGGCATCGCGGAAAGGGTTTCCAGGATCTGTATGCAGAGATCCAGCCCATGCTGCAGACGCTCTTCGGCACGAAGCAGCAGGTCTTTCTCAGCACCTCCTCCGCTTGGGGCGTGATGGAAGGCGCGATCCGCAATCTCGTGAAAAAGAAGGTGCTCAACTGCTGCAACGGTGCGTTTTCTGACAAGTGGCTCGACGTCTCCAAGCGCTGCGGCAAGGAAGCCGAGGCCTATCAGGTCGAGTGGGGCCAGCCCATCCTCGCCGAGGAGATCGATAAACGTCTCGCCACCGGTGAGTTCGATGCCATCACTTTCATCCACAATGAGACCTCCACCGGCGTGCTCAGCCCCATCGCCGAGATCGCTGCGCTGAAGAAGAAGTATCCCGAGGTGATGTTCATCACCGACAGCGTCTCCGGCTTCACCACCGTGCCGGTGAATTTTGACGAACTCGGCATCGACGTGCTGCTCACCGGCAGCCAGAAAGCCTTCGCCCTGCCTCCAGGCCTCGCCCTTTTCACCGCCTCCGAGGCTGCCATGGCCCGTGCCGCCACGATCAATGATCGCGGCTACTACTTCGACTTCATCGAGTTCAAGGCGAACGGCGAGAAGAGCATGACGCCGAGCACGCCGTGCATCAGCCTCATCTACGGCCTGCGTCATCAGCTCAATAAAATCTTCGCCGAAGGTCTGGAAAACCGTTACGCCCGCCACGCCAAGCTCAACGGCATGGTGCATGAGTGGGTCCGCCGCAACGGCTTCGAGTTCTTCGCCCCCGAAGGCTATCGCTCAAAGTCCCTGACCTGCGTCGTGAATAACAAAGGCATCGATGTCGCTGCCTTCATCGGCCTGCTGAAGAAGAACCACAGCATGATCATCGACGGCGGCTACGGGAAGCTGAAGGGCAAGACCTTCCGCGTCAGCAACATGGGTGATGAGTCCGAAGCCAGCATCACCACCGTGATCGCCGCGCTGGACGACAGCCTCGCGAAGCTGGGCTGATCTGGCTCGTTGACTCGAATCTAAAAAGAAACCCTGCGGCTCATCGCCGCAGGGTTTTGTTGTTTGAGAGAGTCTCAGCGCACTTCGATCAGGCCACGATGGGGTGCAGTTCCTTTTTGCACCACTCGCCGTTCTGCTTGGTCACGCCATCGGGATCTTCCACGGCGATGTGGGCTTCATCTTCGCAGATGATCCAGCCGGAGTAATTGCGGGCGACGAGCCATTCGGTGATTTTATGGAAGTCGAGTTTGCCCGTGCCCATCTGTGCCCAAGGCTCGGCTCCGTTGCCAGAGTAGTCCTTGTAATGGATGTGGTTCACGAGGTGCTGCCATTTGTTCAGCGTGGCGATGACGTCCATGCCGCCGCGAATGATGTGGCCCACGTCGGGCGTCCAGCCGGTGACCTTCGGGTCGAGGCTGCTGAGGACGACGTCGTAGTCTTCCTGAGTGCGGACGAGGGAGGCTGGCGGGCTGTTCGGGTGGTAGGAGCAGACGAGGCCGGCATCATGAGCGCGCTGGGAGACGGCATTGACGTTTTTGGCGATGTTGAGGCGGCGCTTCTGGAGGTCGTTTTTGCGACCGCTCGGAAGTGTCACTGTGCCGAGCATGGAGCCGGGGAAGTGCTTGAGGAGATCGATGGTGAAGTCAGCGGCTTCGCGCTCGTTCGGAGCTTCGGTTTCGCCATCCCAGGCGCAGACGAGCGCCAGACCGGCGAGCTTCATGTTGTACTGCTGGAGGGTGTCCTTGAGCTTGATGGGGTCACAGAAGTCACCGAGCCAGTATTTGCAGCAGCCGAGCGCGCTCTGGGAGATCTCGAGCACCATGGGCTCGATGCCTGTGAAGCCGGCCTCGGAGGCCACTTTGATCATGTGATCGAGTTTGTTATCATAGCCCTTGCCCGTGCCCTGCATGAACCAGGTATAGACTTCGGAACCGAATTGGATTTTGCCCATGTTGTCGATGTTCGTTGGTGGTTTGGTGTGTGAGAAAATCGCGCCCGTGAACGAGCGCGCATCTATTTGAGACGACACCACGCTTTGTGTCCAGCCTCGAAGTTCAATCGTGTGAACTTCAACGACGCCGACGACGCCCCAAACTCACCATGCCAGCGATCACTAGGAGCAGCGCTCCAGCGGGCTCGGGCACAGCAGCGAACTGGCTGCCCATCACCGCATCGGCAATCAAGGCCCCTGCGGCAGCCCCATCGTCAGCGGCCTTCTGGAAATTGGTGCCACCATAGACGACGCTGTCGGTCGCCTGATCGGCGGCTTCATTGAGACTGTTAAAGTTGAAGGTGAAGTCGGCCAAGCCGTCTCCATTCGTGTCGCTGCCCAGGGTAAACGTGTAAGTCGCCGGGTTGACGTAATCATCCAGGATGCCTTTGGCCGCCGCCGCCAGGATGGCCTGCTCGGCAAAGTAGGAGGGCATGTCAGGTGAGTTGAGCAGGGGAGTCCAGGCACCATCGGGGGCTGTGGCCGCGTTGCCATCAGCACCACCATTCGCGATCGCCGTGACCGGGCTCCAGAAGTCCGTCTCATACTTCGTGTCCATGAGGACGATGCTGGCATCTGCGAGCGTGACATTCAGCGCGGCGTAGAGGCGGGCACTTTGCTCCAATGAGAGCGACTGCGAACTGACAATCCCCGCCGCGACCTGATTCCAGAGGCCAACATTCGTCGTGGTGCCTGTGGCACCTTCCCAGAAGAGGGCGGCCTCGGTTTGCTCAGTGGTGCGCACGTTGCCTGGGTTGGCACTAGAGCCGAGAGTTTTTACCGCATTGTAGTCCGCCGCATAGGCACCCGTGGCCATGTAGTCGGGGTTCGACATCCCGAGCGTGCCATTGAAGGCCGTCGTGCCAGAGATGGCGAAGGTATTCACGCTGCCCCAGCCTGGGATGACCGCATCATTCACCGAGGTCGGAGCCCAGTAGCCTGCACTACCCACCGGGTTGTAGATGCCGGCATTGTTGGCATCGCTGGCACCATCTGCGGCGCGCCAGTTCAGAATGTCCTGAGCCACGAGCGTGCCGAAGTTGATGCCGTCCAACCGCGCCTGATCATCTGGCAGAGCAGTGAGCTGGTTCGAGTAGAGGGTGGAAAAGGTGCCCGACATGCTGCCGTAGAGGTCGGCCAGCACGGTGTAGGCCGCTGCCGAGACCGCAGCCTCCATGTAAGCCCCGCTAACCGCTGTGCCGCTGGGGCCGGCGTAGCTGCCTTGCGTGTAGAGGTTGTAGTTGCCAGATATTCCCTCGACGGCGTTGTAAATGGCCGTGTTCAGCATCGCCATGCTGCGGGCGACCTCGGGGGAGAGCTGGTCGGAATTGCGCGCAGCAGTCAGCGCATACTCATTCCAGTCGCTGATCATGTCCGCCCGCAAAGCGCTCACACCACCGGTCAAGAGGAGCACTCCTGCGGCTAGGGAACGGATCGTCGATGAACGGAAAAGGAGCATAGGTAGGGCAAAATTTCACCCAACCGGCCCAAATCATCAAGTTTTATTATAATTTCTATAATAATCCAACTTCCCGTCCCACCTCTGCCGCCGCGCGTCTGTAGGCCCCTCCCTCACCTAACATCGCCACCACTTCGGCGAGGTCCCGCTCCAGGCTGGCGCGGCGTTCATGATCCGTCAGCAGGCTCACCATTTCTGCCCCGAGCGTGTCGCCTGTTAGTTCCGTTTGGACGAGCTCCCGCACCACATCCCGCTTCGCCAGGATGTTCACGATCCCGATCTTTTCGATCTTCACCACCAGCTTCGCCGCGACATAGGTCAGGGCATTCACCTGATAGACCAGCGCATACGGCAGGCCAAAGCAGGCCGCTTCCAGCGTGGCGGTGCCGCTGGCCACCGCGCCCGTCTGGCAGCGCTGCATCAGGTCATAGACCGTACCCACCTCGATCCAGCCTTTGGCCTCCGGCAAACCGGCAGCATCGGCCATCTCACGCATCGTCTGGGCGAGCTGCTCATTCGCCGCCGAGACGGCAAAACGCGCCGTCGGCACCTGGAGGCGGATCGCCAGCGAGGCCTGGAGCATCACGGGAAAGAGACGCTTCACCTCGTTCAGCCGACTGCCGGGGAACCAGCCCACGAGGCCCGTCTCCCGCTTCCAGTCCCGATGCAGCGTATGCACGCGATCCACCATCGGATGCCCGCCAAAGACCGTCGGCAGGCGGCTCTTCTCATAAAACTCCTTCTCGAAGGGGAAAATGCAG
>JBIKIA010000330.1:0-5596 GCA_044361885.1 Prosthecobacter sp.
GTCTTCACCCGACCCTTCTTCCAGGCCCAGACCTGCGGGCTGATGTAATAAATCAGCTTCCCCGTGTAGCCGCCCAGGCGCAGCGCCTTCGCCAGCCGGAGATTGAATCCTGGGTAGTCCACGAGCACCACCGCATCGGGCCGCTCGCGCAAAATCTGCTCCGTGGAGGCGGTCATCTTGCCTTTGAAGTAGGAATACATCTTTAGCACCTCCCAGAGGCCGACCACCCCCGCCTTCTCCACCCAATCCTCGATCCCCTGCCCTGCGGCCTCACGCATCTGGCGACCGCCGAGTCCCGTGAATTTCACCTCCGGCCACATCGCCAGCAGCTCGCGGATCAACCCGGCGGCATGGGTGTCCCCGCTGATTTCGCCGGCGATGAGGTGCAGGTGCATGGCGAGTTAAGCAAGTTGAGCCAGCTTCTCGTTCTTCTCGATCTGATCCGTGATCTCCAGGGCGATGCGCACTGCCTCGGCACCTTCCTGGCCGGTGACAACGGGACGTTTGCCAAGTCGGGCGCACTCGACAAAAGCGGCGATCTCCAGCTTCAGCGGCTCGTCTTTCTCCACCTCCACGGCTTCGCGGATGATCTGCATCCCGTCCTTCCGGTAGATCCACCCGCTCTGCTCCTGGTAGTCCAGGCTCAGGTAGCTGTCCTGCTGGAAGACCCGGATCTTGCGCATCTTCTCGGGGCTGATGCGGCTCGCGGTGATGTTGGCGATGCAGCCGTTGGCGAACTTCAGACGCGCGTTGGCGATGTCCTCGCGGTTCGTCAGCACATTGATCCCCACGGCGTCGATCTGCACCAGCGGGCTCTTCACGAGATGCAGCACGATCTCGATGTCGTGGATCATCACGTCCAGCACCACGCCGATGTCCATGCTGCGGTTCGGGAAAGGCGAAAGGCGATGCGCCTCGATGAAGCGGGGCTGGTTCATACGCTCCTCAAGCTGGCGCAGCACCGGATTGAAGCGCTCGATATGTCCCACTTGGAGGATCACGTTCTTTTCCTGCGCCAGAGCGATCATCGCCTGCGCTTCCGCATAGCTCTCTGAGATCGGTTTCTCCACCAGCACATGCACGCCAGCATTCATCAGCGGCTCCGCGATGGGGCGATGGTAGATCGTCGGCACCGCCACCGTCGCCGCATCCACGCGTGAGGCAAAGTCCGCCACATCACTCGCTGCCTGCGTGCCATACTGGGCGGCAAACTCCGCCGCTCTCGCCGGATCAGCATCATACACCGCTGCAAAAGTGATCGCCCCGCCGCTCTTCGCCGCGATCTCGGCCATGATGCGGGCGTGATTCTTGCCGATGGCTCCGACACCGGCCACGCCGATACGGAAAGGAGAAGGTTGAGTTTCCATGTGGGGTCTTGTTTAAAGAAGCCCACGCCCCGTGGCAAAGGGAAACTGCTCTTCCGCTCCGTCCCCTTGATCAATCTCAAGATCACCCTCGACAAATCTCTGCGCTCCCGCTTTCATCCGCGCTCCATGCCGCTCTCTCTCGATGATATTCTCAACGCCGCCGACGAACACAAAGCCAGCGATGTCTTCCTGATGGAGGGTGAGATCCCGCGCATGAAGATCAACGGCCAGCTCATGCTCTTCGGCGATGATCCCATGCAGCTCAGCCAGATGGTCGGCCTCTGGCAGGCATGCGGGGCCGCCCCCGATGGCGAAACAGACAAGGACTCCGGCCTCGTCTCCACCAGCCACACCCGCTACCGCGTCAATCTCCACAAAGCCATCGGCCGGCTCGGCGTCGTCATGCGCCGCATCCGCACAGATCTCCCCGTGCTCGGCAATCTCGGCGTGCCCGACTGGCTGCTCACCAAATGGGCCATGAAGTCACGCGGCCTCATCCTCGTCACCGGCCCCACCGGCATGGGGAAAAGCACCACCATGGCCGGCCTCCTCCAGTGGATGAACGAAACCTGCGCACGCCACATCGTCACCATTGAGGACCCCATCGAGTTCATGTACCCGAACAAGTCCAGCATGTTCACCCAGCGTGAAGTCGGACGCGACACCGCCTCCTACGCCCGCGGCGTCCGCGCCGCTATGCGTCAGGCCCCAGACGTCATCATGGTCGGCGAGATCCGCGATCTCGAGACTGCCCTCACCACCCTCCAGGCCAGCGAGACCGGCCACCTGGTCCTCGCCTCCATCCACAGCGACAGCGCCGTCGATGCCGTGGACCGCCTCGCCCATCTCTTCCCGCCCGAGCAGTCCGCCCTCGGCCTCCATCTCCTCTCTCAGCAGCTCATCGGCGCCCTTTGCCAAAAGCTCCTCCCGCGGACCGACGGAGCCATGCACCTCCTCGTCGAGTATCTCGAAAACGGCGGTGCCGTGAAGCAATGGATCGCCAAGCAGGACATCGACAACATCCGCAACTACATGCAGCGCGGCAACGACCCCAACTGCTGCACCTTCCTCACCAACATCGTCCGCGCCTACGAAGCCGGCCTCATCACCGAAGCCGAAGCCATCGGCGCCTGTGGCAACGAAATCGAGTTCAAGCGCGCCGCGCGCGGGATCTCGTAACCATGAAGAGCTGGCATGCTTTTCCAGGAATACGGCAGGCAGCAACGATCATCCACCTCCCCACCAAAGAGGTCTCCTCAAACTCAATGCCTTGTGGGGGCCCGATGCGGCACTGCCCACAGCAGCGCCTCTGAAATCCCCCTCGCATTTTCCGGCAGCAGCGCTCATCATGGCTCCATGTCCGACCGCCGACATCCCACTGCCCGCCAGCGCCTTCGTCATGCGCTGATCTCGGCGTGGCGTGGGGCTGATGAAGGACCGATCATCGATCTGCCTGCGCAAAGCGTGGCCGATCTCGTCGGAAAGGTCATCATCCAGGCAGGTCTGGGAGATCGCATGAAGCTGGAGGAGGTGCTGGCCGCCTGGCGCGAGATCGTGGGCGACTTCCTCTACCAGCACTCGCGGCCAGACAGCATCCAGCGCGGTGTTTTATCCGTGCGCGTGCTCCAGCCCACGGTAAATCATGTGCTGACGATGGAGCGCCCGCGCATCCTGAAGCGTCTCCAGAGCACCCTGAAAAATTCCGGCATCAAAGACATCCGACTCAAGCATGGCTGACCCCACCCCGCATGGACTGGACTGACTGGCAGAGCATCCTGCGCTGGCGCGCGATTGAAGAGGGAGACGCTGATGGCGTGCTCCTCACGGAAGAGCGCCGCCGTGAAGCCACCGCGCACACACGCGCCGGGCTGAATTCCGAGACGGTGAAAGCTGACCCGCTGGGGCCGCGCGAGGCCGCCTTCCTCCTCCGCCGCAGTCACTGGCTGGAGGAGGAGGTCATCGGCTGCAATGGCCCGCTCGTCCGTGTCACGGAGCGGCTCACGGTGGTTACAGGCCGCCGCGCCTGGATCACCCTTGGTTGGGTTCTCGCTGCCATTTTGGGTTATGCCATGGCAGGCTTTGGTCAGGAGGCGGAGTTTAATCTCCTCGCGCTGCCGCTCGTCGGCTTGCTGCTGTGGAATGGTCTAGTCATGGTCTTCTCCCTGCTGATCGAGCTTCAGAAAGAAAGCCGCAGTCCTTGGGTGGAATGGCTGGCGATACGCCTCACGCCCGTCGTCGGAGATCGTGGTGGTGCGGACGGCGAGCAGCAAACCGGCATGACGGTGGATCAAAGGTTTGCCCAACTCACCCAGGCACCCGCCTTTGAACGATGGCAGCGCCGCTTCCGCGCCTGGCTGCACATCGCCGCCGCCCTGCTCGCGCTCGGCAGCGCCATCGGCCTGTATGCACGCGGCTGGTCGAAGGAATACCGCGCCGTCTGGGAAAGCACCCTGATCAGTGAAGCGAGAGCGCAGAGCTTCTTTGGCGCGCTCTTCCAGCCCGCTGCCGCCACGCTGCACCTGCCGCTGCCGCTGGATCAACTGCCCGCCATGCACCGCACCCATGGCCAGGTGACCACCCCCGCGCCCGCGCTGCCATGGATTCATCTTTATGCGGGCACGCTGCTCGTGCTCGTCATCCTGCCGCGCGGAATGCTGGCGGCCTTCACCGCCTGGCGCGCGCATCAGGTCATCGGCAAAAAGTTACGCGCCATCGGCTGGCAAAGCTACCTCGTGCGCACCCTGCGCGCCATCGAGGGCGGGCAGGAAACCATCACCGTGCTCGTCCATGCCACGGATGCCACCCCGACGCACCGCGAGGTCTGGGCACGCGGCGTGCGCGAGCGCTTCGGGCAGATGACCCGGCCCGAGTTTGTGACCATCGCCGCAGGAGATGAGGACGACTTTGCCGCCGCCTGGAAGCCTGCCCATCCTCGCGTGGTCCTCGTCTTCAATCTCGCCACCACGCCCGAGATCGAGGTCCAGCGCCGGCTCGTGCTCGATGTAAAACAAGCCCTCACCTCGCGTCAGCGCGCTGGAGAGCTTCTCGTCCTGCTGGATGCCACCAGCATCGGCAACCGCTGGTCGCCCGAGAAACTCGCCGGACGAGAGAAACTCTGGACGGACATGATCGAAGGAGCCGGGGCCCAGATCCTCGTGGCCGCGCGCCGGATCACTGACTAGCGATCGCAAAAAAGGCTTCATTCCAGGCGCACCTCCAAGTAAACCGTCTCGCAAAGCCATGACCCTCCTCTCCGTCTCGTGCAATCACTGCGGCGCCCCCCTCGAAATCAGCGAGGAAACCAAGTTCGTCACCTGCCGCCACTGCCATCGCCAGCTCGCAGTGAAGCACTCCGACTCCTCCGTCTTCACCGAAGTCCTCACGCAACTGGCCGAACGCACGGCGGGCATGGCGGATGACCTGAAAATCATCCAGCTTCAGAACGACCTCGAACGCCTCGACCGGGAATGGGAGGTCGAGTCCAGGGAATACATGATCCGTGGCAAGAATGGCCATACCAGACGCCCCTCGCCTGTCGCCAGTACCCTCTTGGGCGGAGGCATCATCGTGATAGTTCTCACGATGATGCTTTCCATCAATGCATGGTTTGTAACTGCGTTCATGCTCGTGTTCATGGGCGTCATCGGCTTCAGCATCTATAACGACTGGCACAAGCACGACCTCCTGAACACCCGTGAGCGCCAGTACACCGAGGCAAGAGCACAAATCGTTCACGCCATGGATCGCGCCCGGCAGCGCTGAAGTGGATGTGCGGGCACATTCCCCTTTGCACTGCTCCACCACCGTCTAAAGTCACCCCATGCCGCCTCCCCCGGGCATCCAGCCACCCGCATCGGACATCATCACCCTGAGTCTCATCTCGCACACCAATGCGGGCAAGACCACCCTCGCGCGAACCCTCCTGCGCCAGGATGTCGGCGAAGTGCGGGACTCCGCCCACGTCACCCTCTTCAATGAATCCTACAAGCTCCTCGAGCACGACGCCCGCCTCCTCCGCCTCTGGGACACCCCCGGCTTCGGCGACAGCGCCCGCCTCCTGAAGCGCCTCCAGCGGGAAAAGAACCCCATCTTCTGGTTCATCTCCCAAACCTGGGACCGCCTCACCGACAAGCCCCTCTGGTGCAGCCAGCAGGCTTTGAAAAACGTGCGCGAGGAGGCCGACGTCGTCCTTTACCTCGTCAACGCCACCGAGCCCCCCGAAGTCGCCG
>JBIKIA010000098.1:0-11888 GCA_044361885.1 Prosthecobacter sp.
GCGCGGCCGGGGGAAGGGGCGCGGAGGCTAGCAGGTTTGGCCCTTTTGGCAAACGAGGGTTTCGTCAGGCAAAATGGTTCGGCTCTGATCCATTGAATCAGTTCGGAACTGCGGAAGGGAATCCTGATCAAGGTTCCGAACTTACCGCCTGCCTTTCAAAGGTGGTCTGCCGAGCCAATAGGTAGAAATACCCGCCCACGGAACCAACCAGGAGCAGGAAGGCCACGATCAGCCAAAATCCAGGAATAAGCGGTGGGCTGAGGCGGCGGCGTGACATGGCGGGCAGGTATTACAGCGTTGTGGCAAGATGCTCGACGGCATTCTTTAGCAACTTGAGCCCGATCTCCTGGCTTTTTTCAGGGTGGAACTGCACAGCCATAAGGTTCGCTTTGGCAATCCCGGCGACAAAAGGCACGCCATAGTCCGTGCGGCAGAGTGCGAGGGATTCATCCGCCACATCGGGGTAGTAACTGTGGACGAAGTAGAGGTGCGCAGGATTGGGAATGTCTTTCCACCAGACCGGCTTGTCTTCGGCCCAGGTGACTTTGTTCCAGCCCATGTGCGGAATTTTCAGCCCGTGGGAGGCATCGAATTTTCTCACGCGGCCCGGCACCACGCCCAGGCCCTCGACGCCGGGGCATTCCTCGCTGGATTCGAAGAGGAGCTGGTAGCCGAGGCAGATGCCGAGATAGGGCTTTTCAGCCTTCAGCCAGGCACGCAGAGGCTCCCAGAGTCCAGTTTCTTTAAGAATACGCACACTGTCGCCAAACGCGCCTTGCCCTGGGAAGACGAGAACGTCGATGTCATCGAACTGCTCAGGCTTCGTGACGAGTTTGGCTTCATAGCCGATGGCGGCAAAGGCATTCACGACGCTGCGTAGATTACCAGCGCCGTAGTCGAGCACTCCGAGGTTCATGAATTACAGGACCTCCTTTGTGCTGGGAATGCCGGTCACTCGCGGGTCATGACGCGTGGCCATATCGAGAGCACGGGCCAGACCTTTGAAAATGGCCTCGGCCATGTGGTGCGCGTCGCGTCCGCGTTTGATCTCCACATGCAGCGTGGCGAGCAAGCTGGATGAAAAGGCGCGGAGGAACTCCTCCACGAGCTGGTAGCTGAAGCGGTTGATCCCGCCGATAGCCTCCACCCGTTCCGGTGCGTGGTAGCTCAGGAAAGCCCGGCCGCTGAGGTCGAGCGCTACCTCGGCCAGGGTTTCATCCATGGGCAGGAGCCAGAAACCATACCGAGTGATGCCTGATTTGTTTCCCAGCGCCTCGCGGAAGCACTGACCGAGCACGATTCCCGTGTCCTCGACTGTGTGGTGGTAGTCCACCGCGATATCCCCCACGACCTTCACTTTCAGGTCAAAGAGCCCATGCTTCGCGAAGAGAGTGAGCATGTGGTCAAAGAAAGGTACGCCAGTGTCGATCTGTGAAATGCCGGAGCCATCGACGGCCAGTTCGATCTGGATATCGGTCTCAGCCGTCTTGCGGTGCTGTTTCGCGGTGCGGAGTGTCTGCATGGAAGCTCATTTAACAGGCAGTGCCCATTGAGGTCAATGTGGGGATGGGACTTTGAAATCAATCGACAGCTCCCAATTCCATTCATTCAGGGCTTGAGAGAAGCCATTTCGGTCTTGAAGTCGATGGCTTGAAGGCCGCCCTTATCCACGGCGCCGGCGGATAGATGTCAGAAAAATGTGAAAAATTATGAAAATAATAGTTGATGGGTTAACCCAAATTTTTATAATTACCATATTCCGAGCGAAGATTCCCATCTGGGGATTGAACTCGGATTTCAAATACCAACAGCCCAACATACCAAGATACTATGAAACAGACCAAAGTTACCTCCCTTAAGGCTGGCTTCAGCCTTGTTGAAATGCTCGTCGTGATCGCAATCATCGGCATCATCGCCGCTATCGCCATCCCGAACATCGGTTCCATCAATGACAGCGCTCGTGACGCTTCGGCCAAGCGCAATGCTCAGTCCGTCGCTTCCGTGCTGAACGCAGCCATCGCCGCTGGCGTGACCGCTACCGAGCTCGGATTCACGGCTGACGTGGCAGCTGGCGACGGCTCCGCCGTTACCACCGTCGTATCGATCGCCGAAACCGGCGTGTCTCCTCTTGATGGTGCCTTCCAGGGCAAAAAATTCACCGTCGGAAACATCGACGACGATGAAGCCAAGCTCGCTGGCAAGTATGTCAGCTATGACTTCACCAACCACCAGGTCATTTACACCCCTGGTTCATAATCCTCTGACGGTTTAAAACCGTCTGATCAAGGCCCGCAGGAAGCAATTCCTGCGGGTTTTTTGTACATTTAGCAGACCGGTAAACAATGGGGAGACTCCGCTTTGGATTGGCAAACGACTCTGTCATCATTGCGAACTCAAACCCCGAGATTTCATAACTACGTGGTGAATGGCGCTTGAGCAGCCTTTGCAAGAACGGCACTCTGACCCTGTTGATGACTCTGCCTCCACCCATGAAAGCCTCTCTCCAGCTCGGTCTTCTGCTAGCCCTGACCACCAGCGCCGTTCGCGCTGATATCAAATTGCCCGCCCTTTTCAGCGACGGTCTCGTGCTCCAGCAGGGCAAGCCGGTGGCGGTCTGGGGCTGGGGTGCGCCGGATGAGGATGTGAGTGTGCGCTTCGCCGGGCAGACACAGGTCACGAGGGTGGATCTGGAGGGCAAATGGCGGGTGTCGTTCGATCCACTGCCTGCCAATGCCGAGCCGCAGGAGATGACCATCGCCGGGAAGAACACAGTGACTTTGAAAAACCTGCTCGTCGGGGAAGTATGGGTCTGCTCGGGACAATCCAACATGCAATGGACGGTCAGCCAGGCGGGGAATCCCCAGCAGGAAGTCTCGGCGGCGAATTTCCCGCAGATCCGCATGTTCAATGTGGAACGCGCGGTGGCCATGACACCCGCCGCAGACGTGAAGGGTTCCTGGAATGAGGCGAATCCGCAGAACGTCGGCCAATTCTCCGCCGTGGGATACTTTTTCGGGCGCCACCTGCATCAGGTTCTGAAAGTGCCCGTGGGGCTGATCAATACCTCCTGGGGTGGCACGCGTATCGAGGCCTGGACGAGTCGTGAGTCGCTGGAAGAGCGCCCCTGTGCCGCGCAGATGCTCAGTGACTGGGATGGCATCCGCCAAAGTTGGGATGCCACAGCGGAAGGAGCTAAATATGAAGTCGCCAAGGCTGAGTGGCAGGCATTGGCGAAGAAGATCAACGACGAGAATGCCAAGCTGCCCGCCGATCAGAAGAAGAAAGCTCCTGCTGCACCGCGTCCACCGGAAGATCCGACCAAGACACCACACCACCCTGCCGTGCTCTTCAATGCCATGGTGGCTCCGCTCATCCCTTACTCTGTGCAGGGAGCCATCTGGTATCAGGGGGAATCGAATCAAAAGCGTGCCTTTCAGTATCAGGAGCTGCTGCCAAATATGATCAACGACTGGCGCACGCGATGGAACAGCGAGCTCAGCTTCTACATCGTGCAACTCGCCAATTTTGGAAACGGCCAGCCTGTGAGCAAGGATGCCGGTGTCGCGGACACTTGGGCCGAACTGCAAGAGGCACAGTATCTCACCGCGATCACCTTGCCCAAAACCGGCGTCGCAGTCATCAACGACATCGGCGACGAGAAAGACATCCATCCCAAGAACAAGCAGGAAGTCGGGCGTCGTCTCGCGTTGTGGGCGCTGGCGAAGGACTATGGACGCGCGGATACCGTCTTCAGCGGCCCCATGTTCAAAAACTCGATGATTGAGGGTAACAAAGTCCGCGTGCAGTTCGATCATATCGGCGGAGGCCTCAAGACTCGTGATGGCGGCGAACTGAAGCATTTCCAGATCGCCGGTGAAGATCAGAAATGGGTCTGGGCGCAGGCGAAGATCGAAAACAACGAAGTCATCGTCTCCAGTGACGCCGTGGCAGCACCTGTCGGTGTTCGCTACGCATGGGCTGCATGGCCTGAGGGTGCGAACCTGATCAATGCCGAAGGCCTGCCCGCGAGCTGCTTCCGTACGGATGAATTCATCCCGAGCACCTTGGGGGTGGTTTCACCCTTCCAGGAAGTGATGAAGGCGCAGGCTCGGTGAATCACGCTACAGCAGCGTGCTGTCATCCTGCTTCTCCAGGCGGCCGATCTTCTTTTTGATCGTCTCCAGATGCACGGTCATCTCGTGCAGTGCTTTCAGGCTGTCCTTCATCGTCTCTTCGTCTTTGAGGTGGGGCAGGGCAGGGTGGATCTTCATCATCTGGAGCGCGATGGTCTTCGCGGCGTCGCGGATTTGCTGAGTGGCTTCGGGGCGTGTCATGATGGGGTGACATTGGTCAAAGGATTGTCATCTGGCAATAGCGGGAGTTGTCAGACCTCCGCCCGGCATCTAAACAAAGCCATGGATCTTCGTCATTTGCGTTACTTTCAGGCCGTGGCCGAGGAGCTGAGCTTCTCCAAGGCGGCACGCCGCCTGCGCATCGCCCAGCCCGCGCTTTCCCGCGCCGTGCAGGAGCTGGAGCAGGACCTCGGCACGCGCCTCATTGATCGCAACCGCCGCACGGTGTCGCTGACTCCTGCGGGTACCGTTTTACTCGGCGAGACTGCCGTGGTGCTGGAGCGGCTGGATGAATCTCTGCGCCGGGTGAAACGCACCGCTGCGGGAGAGGAAGGCGAGCTTAGGCTCGGCTACATCGGGCCGCCGACACAGCCTTTCCTCGGCAGACTGCTGGCGGAATACCGGCTGCGTTTTCCCAAAGTGTCCGTGCATCTGGAGGAGCGCACCCCGGAGCGAGTGTGGGAGATGGTGGCCAAAGGTCGCCTCTCCGTGGCACTCACGCGGCCGGTGCCAGGTCAGGGCGAGCGTGCGCTGAGCACCCTGCTGCTACGGCAGGAGCCGCTGGGCATCGTGGTGCGCGCGGACCATCCGTTGGCGGAAAAGAAATCCATCGCCTGGAAAGACCTCGCGCAGGAGCCGCTCATCGTGCTCGCTCGGCGTGAAGGCGTGGGCCTGCATGATGAGATCCTCGCCGCGTGTCGTGCGGCTGGCTTTGCCCCGCGCATCTCGCAAAGCCCGAGCTTGATGGGCACGGTGCTGACCTATGTCGAGGCTGGTTCAGGAGTAGGCATCGCCACAGACAGTGTGGCGGCCTCTTCCATGCCCGCCTGTCTGCGCTATGTGCCGGTCACACCGGAACACAGCGTGCCGCTCGTCATGGTCTGGAATCCCGATGAACTCAGCCCTTCCGTGAAAGCCTTCCGCGATCTGATGAGCGAATGGCTGAAGGACGGGAAGCTGTGGGAGATGAAAGATTAAAGATCCTCGTCCACATCACCTTCGCCGGCCTTCTTGCCGCGCAATTTGGCCTCCATCATTGCATCGAGGTCGCCGTCCATGACACCGGAGATGTCGCTGGTCTTTTCACCCGTGCGCAGGTCTTTGACCATCTGGTAGGGCTGGAAGACGTAGCTGCGGATCTGGCTGCCCCAGCCGATGTCGGTCTTTTCGCCATATTGGCGGGCGACTTCGGCGGTGCGTTTGTCTTCCTCGATCTGGTAGAGCTTGGCCTTGAGCATCGCCAAGGCTTTGGCGCGGTTCTTTGGCTGACTGCGCTCCACCTGACAGGCGACGATGACGCCGCTCGGGATGTGGGTGATTCGCACGGCGGTTTCCACCTTGTTGACGTTCTGGCCGCCTTTGCCGCCAGCGCGGTAGGTATCGACCTTCAGATCGTCGTCGCGGATGTCGATGTTGATGTCCTCTTCGTTGTCGGGCGTGACGTCGATGGAGGCAAAGGAGGTGTGGCGCTTCTTCGCCGCATCAAAGGGCGAGATGCGCACGAGGCGATGCACGCCGCGTTCGTTCTTGAGGAAGCCGAAGGCGTTTTCGCCCTGGATTTCCAGCGTCGCTGAGCGCGTGCCCACGTCGTCGCCTTCCTGATGGTCGATGATCTGGACCTTGTAGCCCTTTCGCTCGCACCAGCGGACGTACATGCGCATGAGCATGTCCGCCCAGTCGCAGGCCTCCGTGCCGCCAGCACCGGAGTGGATGATCAAGAAAGCACTGCCGCGATCAAACGGACCCGCGAGCAGGAGATCGAGCTCATAGGCAGCGATGGCTTTGTTGATGGCATCAAATTCGCTCTGTACTTCTTTGATGCTCTGCACATCGCCCTGCTCTTTCGCCAGTTCGATCAGGATGGGGAAGTCTTCGACGCGTGATTCGAGACCACCGAGTGGCTCGATCTGCTTTTTGATCACATTCGCGCGGTCGATGACCTTCTTCGCGGCGTTTTGGCTGTCCCAGAAACCTGGGGCGGTCATTTTATGTTCCAGAGCGTTGAGCTCTTCGGTGAGTTTCGGGACGTCAAAGATACCTCCGGAGTTCGATCAGGCGGCCTTTAAGGCTCGCCACGTCGAACGCCTGGAGGTCAGTCAGGACGGACTTTGAGTTCGTTTCCATGGGGCGCGGGGTTTAAGGCATGAGGGCAGGGGATGCAAATGGGAATCACGTCTGTTTCCGGACGTTGCCTGTTTAAGCGCAGACGTGGTCCCGAGCTATGAACGACGGCGCGTTTGATCAAAAACAGGCAGGCTCACCGTGACGGTGGTGCCGCCGTGCTCAAGACTTTCGATCTGGATGCTGCCGCTATGGAGATCGACGCAGCGTTTGACGATGACGAGTCCCAGCCCGGTGCCGCTGCGCTGGCCGACATTGCCGGCGCGATGGAAGGCCTGGAAGAGCCGGGCGAGGTCCGCCTCGGGGATGCCGATGCCGCGGTCACGGACGATGCAGACGACGTCGCTACCCTGGCTTGTGAGACTGAAGTCCACGGAGCTGCCTTCGGGGGAGTATTTGACGGCGTTGCTGAGGAGGTTGGAGAAGATGTGGCGGAGGAGGGCCGGATCGGCCAAGGCCTGCTCCTGGAGATCGGTGATTTGGAGGCGGATGGGGCAGCGGTGTTTGGTGGCGGAGAGGCCTTCATCGACGAGCACGGCGGCGAAGTCGGCGAGATCCAGCGGCACGGGGGTGCAGCTCATGCGGCCATCTTCCACTTTTCCGAGCACGAGCACCTCTTCGATCATGCCGGACATGATTTGCGTGCTTTGGATGATATTGTCCATCTGAGTGCGGCGGGTGCCTTCATTCAGCCGCTCGGCATGGTTGCGCAGCAGCTCGGTGGAGCTGAGGATGACGGCGAGCGGGGTGCGGAATTCATGGCTGACCATGCTGACGAAGCTGCTCTTCAGATCACTGACTTCTTTTTCACGGGTGAGATTGGCCTGGAGGTCGATCTGGCTGGCTTCGAGCCGGGCATTGGTCTGCATGAGTTCATGCGTCTGAATGCGGACCTGCCTGCGCAGGGCGATGATCCAGAGCGCAATGGCGGCTGCAGCGATGGCGCCGATGGTGCCCCACTGCCATTGGCGCTGCCTTTGCATCGCCGGCCCGGGACCGAGGACACGGATGTCCTCCGGCGTGCGCATCCAGACATAAGACTGATCGTCATTTTGCTGGGTGAGGAAACCGGTGACCTCCAACATGTCGCCATCGGAGATATGGTCGCGTGAGAACGCTGAGGTGGTGCCGAGGAAGGCGACGACTTTGGCTTGATCGCCTAATGACATGCGTGTCACAAAGTGGTTGCTGCCCTTGCTCCTGGAGAGATAGCGCAGAGGGATGGTGAGGCGGACGAGATCGCACCTGTGCGGAAAAGCAGCGAGCTGGGCTTCCTTTAGCTCGATGGGCTGAGGAACGGGGCGGTCACGGGCCGTCACGCGGAAGATGACGTCATTCATCTGGATGAGTGACTGGGTATTCATGAGGAGTCCGGAGAGCTCCACTTCATCTCCGGACCGCAGGCGCAATGCAGTGACTCCTGAAGGCCAGTTCGTGGACCGGCGTGGAGTGAGGATGAAGTTGCTGCCACCGCCGTGAGCCATAAAGATGCCATCGAGCCGTTGAAACATGACGACGCACTTCACGACATGGCGGTGTGCACGGCTGGGCGTTTTTTGCGCCAGCTCCTGCGGGGTGACATGAGGCGGTGCCTCAAAGATCTCTGCCAGCGTGGACTCCTGGGATCGCAGTGGTGATGCCCAACTAAGGATGGCAAGAAGAAGGGCGAGTGTTTTCATGGCACTCCCTTTCGGCTCAGCGTTTCAATGGCGATCAAACTGGCCGCACCACGACTCTCGCTGCCGAGCTTGGGGAAGAGATGCTCCAGATGTTTTCTCACCGTGGATTCGCTGGTGCCGAGGATGGTGGCTACTTCGGCGTTGCCCTTTCCCTGGGCGACCCAGAGCAGCACCTCTGCCTCGCGTGGTGTCAGGCCCAGTGCCTCCAGCGGGAAGGCTGAGCTGAAGTCGGGGCGGGCATGGGTGGCGGCGCTGAGGGAGATGTCGCGGTTGCGGCGCAGTCGTACGTTGATGGCGGAGAGGAGGTCAGCCTCGGTGCAGGGCTTGGTGAGGTAATCATCCGCGCCGAGATTCATGCCGGTGCGCTGCTCCTGCTTTTCTCCTTTGGCCGTGAGAAAGATGAAGGGCACGGCGCGCAAAGATGAGTCTTTGCGCAGCAGATGCAGTACGCCGTAACCATCCAGCTCGGGCATCATGACATCACAGAGGATGAGATCCGGGCGGTCAGCGCGCGCCAGTGCCACACCCTGCCTGCCATCTGCGGCGACGGCGACTTCAAAGCCATTCAGTTCGAGAATGAGGGCAACGTTTTCACGCATCTGCGGCTGGTCTTCGATGAGGAGGATCTTGGGCATGTTTACTGAATAATGCCCAAGACTATCATGAAGCGTCCGCAGCGCCTATTCGCCATTCCGCGAATGCTTTTTCGCAGTGCGGCGAATACCCGGTTTGGGATCTGCCTTCATGATGATGCCAGCCCGCATCCTTATGAAACGCACCTCATTCTTCGCTCTGCTCGCTCTTCTCTTACCTGCCGCTGCACATGCGGCTGCTCCTGTGAATGACACCTTTGAAAAGGCCAGCATCCTCACGGCGGCGGCTCCTGTGCTGCTGAACCAGACAGGCGTCGGCTCCACGCCAGACGCGCTGGAACCCTTCATCGGCGGGGTGAAGCTCGTCCGAAGTGTGTGGTATCGCTTCGGTTCGACCTATAGCTCGGCGTTCAATCGTATCATCATCAATGACAAAACCGGTGTGCGTGCGGGTGTCTTCGAACAGAAGGACCCAGACGGCAATGCCGGTACGCTGAAGTTTCTGACACAGACAAACAATCTGACGCCCAATGACGTCGAGCAGCTCGTCTTTTCCATCAGCCCTGGCAGGCGCTACTATGTATGTGTGGAGGCCAACGGACTCTTTGATGTGACGCTCCAGTCCACACGCGTGGCGAATGATTACTTCCAGGATGCCACCGCCCTCACGGGCAATGAAGGCACGGTCACCGGCAGCAATGTGGGGGCGAGCAATGTGAATGACGTCCCGACTACGCTGCCGACGCACACACCCGGATCAGGGGTGTGGTACCGATGGTCGCCGACATTCAATGGGCAAGCCGTGGTGGACACGAACTTCAGTGAGAGGCAGCCCAATGTGATCTTCGACACCAAGATCGCCGTCTTTACGGGGGCGAGTCTTGCCACTCTGGTACCGGTAGCTTCGGATGATGACGGTGGCTTTGGAACCAACAGTCGTGCGGTCTTTGCCGCTACCGCTGGGACGCAGTATCACATTTGGGTCGGTGGTGCGTTCGGTGGTGTCTCCACTGTCACCGCGCCCTTTTATCTCAGCTACTTTGCCGAGGGAAATGCTGGCAAATTCGAGATCGTGCATGCCCCTGGTCAAGTGAGTGAGTCTCAGGGCACGGCACCTTTCCATGTGTGCCGCTTCCGTGCTGGGAACGTGGCGGCGAACGTGACTGCGGGTACCGCCAGCGGCACCGCCATCGGAAATGCGGATTTCACGGTGATCAATTCGGTCCTGAATTTCCCGAACCCACTGACGGATGATGACGGCTGGCGGAGGATGGTGAACCTCACCATCCTAGAGGATCTGGTGCTGGCGGAGGACGCCGAAGATTTCTACCTGACGCTCACGGCACCAAGCCCTGGGACCAGTGTGGGAGACAGCGCGCCTTCCACTGTTTCCATCAGGTCTGCCGAACCGGCTTCAGCGGCCGGGTTCAACTCTGGCTATCCAAGAGTCAAAGAAAGCGAGGGCTATATCGGCATTCCCCTGGTCCGCACCTCTGCCGCTGGGCGGGTGGTGATGCGCGTCACTTCACACACGACCGATACCCGCCAGGTGCAGCCAGATCTAGACTTCTACCCGGTGGATGAAGAAATCATCCTGGAGGCTGGGCAAACGCAGGCCGTCGTCTATTTATATGTCCAGGATGATGGACTCTACGAAGGGGATGAGGTGGTCCGCCTCATCGTCAGCTCAGCGACACCGGACCTGTTCGTCAGTACGGGAACGGATACCCTCGACGTCACGATCGAGGACGATGATATGCCACTGCCTGTGGCTGGGCGTATCAGCGCCTATATGGATTCCGGCGGCATCGCCGGATGTGTGGATATCAAGATCACCAGCAGTGGATCCGTGAGTGGGAAGGTCAGCATGGCGAAGGGCATTCTGTCCTTCACTGGCAAGCTGGTGAATGGCAGGCTCGTCGTCCGTCTCGGCTCCCCGACATCTCCGCTCCGCACTCTGACACTGGAGCTGGTGAATGCCGCCACCAGAACCTACCGGGTCATCCTCAATGACGGAGAGGCGGGCAGCACCGTCATCAGAAGTGAGATGGCGACCAACTACAGCAACCTCTCCCCCTGTCCGGTGGCTGGCTATCATACCTTTTCCGACCTCGGCGGTGGGGGAATCCCGGCCCTGTTTGCCGCCTCGATCAAAGTGACCGCCATGGGGGATGCTACCCTCACTGGCAAGCTCTTTGATGGCACCAGCGTGACCGCCAGTGGTGGGGTCGATATCTACAATCAAGCTCAGTTGGGAGCCTCCCTCTATGCAGGCAAAGGCCATATCTCCACCCAAGCTAATTTGAGTGCCAGCAGCGAAACCATCAGCAACGGCTACTTCTCCCTGCTGCGGCCAGGGCGCGCCAATCAAACCGTCGAGCTACCCAATTTGGACATCAGTGGCAGTGCACGCACCTCCCGTTACATCCCGCCCACCGCTGGGCAGCGTGCTCTCATGGTGTGGAATCCTGCGGGCGTCGGCAATGCGGACCTGTCGGGTGGCGGATTTGCCGTGCTCACGACAAAAGCGCTGAACATCAGCTCGGCCAACAAAGTCGCTGTCGCCGTGCCTCTACCAGAGAGCTTGAAGCTCACGATCACACCCGCCACGGGCTTCTTTGCCGGCAGCGTGATCCCTACTGGCACCAATACTGCGAAGCCTATTTTTTTGAGTCCTCCATCAAGGTGGTGCCGTGAATGGTTTAGGCAGCGGCTTTTTCCTCAATGGCATCCTGCCTGGGAAAATCAAACTGCGCGGCCTGTAGTGAGTTCGAAGTTGTATAGTTCACCAGCAAGCAGAGCTACGGCTTGCTGGGAACGGCATCAAACTTCCAGCTCGCCTTGAAGTCGGCGCTGAGGGGTTGCTTCAGCAGGCTGGCGCGGACGAGCTCGATGGGGATGGGGCCGAGGTGGAGGATGTCGTCGTGGAACTGCTTTTCGGTCAGCTTGCCGGTAGTGACGAGTTCCTGGTGCAGAGCGATGAGCTGAAGTCCGCCGAGCATGTAGCCGCACTGGTAGAGCGGGGAGTAGTCGCCCTTGATGAAGCGGCGGACTTCGCTGGTGGCACCGAACTTTTCATGGCCTACGCGCTCGACGAGGAACTTCACCATCTCGTCCGGCTTCATCTGGGCGAGGTGAAACTT
>JBIKIA010000099.1:0-11865 GCA_044361885.1 Prosthecobacter sp.
ATCAAATGCCAGAGGTCATACGGGAAGGGCGCGTCATCACCACCGATCCCCATCGTGTCCTCCTGCCAGGCGATCATCGACACCGTGGGCCAGATGCTCGCGATGCCTGCCATGATGGGTGCGATGGGCCAGGACCAGCGCCAGGGCTGCATAGGCGAATGCATGACCAGCAGCACATACCAAAGACCTGCGGCCAGCGCGGTGAGCGCTAGTGCGAGATAGGGCACCGTTTTAAAACGATGCTTCAAAAGCCCGCGCCACTGCATGGCCAGATCTCCGAGCACGATGCCTGCCTCATGTTCCAGGATGGGCGGCACTTCGTCCAGCCAGCCGTTGTTCATCATCGTTTGCAGGCTTATCTCGTCCTTCAGACTCAAAGCCAAATGCACCGCCGTCTCGCGCGCCTGTTTTGCATCGGCAAAGAGAGTGCCTTCACGAATCATCGCCGCGAGAGCGTCTGCATCATGATCCGTCCTCAGCAGCAGGCTCGCATAAAATTCATTCGCGAAGGGGGGTGGCTTTTCCTGCCGTACCAGATCACGAAGCCGGGTCACTGCTTCTTGGTTCGGTTTGCCATTTTCGACAAGATAGGCAGTGAGGTAGTCTTCAAAGGCCTGCCTCACCACCCCGGCTGGCACATGCCTCTCGATCAAAGGCCGCACTTCATAAGTCAAAAGCCTGCCAGACTTCGTGTAGCTGCTGTCATCCGGCATCGCCAGCTCCAAAACATCCTTGAGCACCTTCAGGCTGGGCATCAGTTTTCGCAGCCAGCGTGCCAGCGCGCGAGGTGTAGGTTCAGTGGCGTTGCGGAGACGTTGCCATTCTTTGCGAATCTCCTGCTCCATTGGGTCCACCGCCGCATCATTACCGCGCTCAGGCTGCATTTGCGTCATGATCCAAGCGAGGCCAAACGCGCCGAGCACAATGCCCACAGACAGCTTTTTCAGCACATCGGCACGGCGTGACCAGTAATGCAGCCGCGCGCGCCATCCGGTAATCATGATCGAGACAGCAGAAGAGGCTTACTTTTTCCACCAGTCCTGTTCACGTTCCCAGGGCGCAGGTTCAGGCTCACCCGCATGGCTTGAGGCTTCGGATGTCGCCGACTCCTGGTGTGAAGTCTCCTCCTCCATCTCCATCAGCAGTTGGATGTGTGGTGCGGGCTTGGTCGTCCGCCGCCAGATCAGCCAGGCCCAGCAGGCGAAAAAGCCGAGCATGAAGAAGAGAAACGCCAGATTAATCATCACGAACCAATCCATCCCCACCACATGTTCGCCAGCCATCCCAGACTCGGGTCGCTGAAAGTAAGCTTGGGAGGCGAGGATACCGCTCATGATAGGTCCATTACGCTTTGTCAGAGAAGACCAGCCGCATCGGAATCATGCTGGAGAAGCCAAATCCATGGCTGGCAAAGAACGTCTGCGACTCCGCACTGATACGGTCCGTGAGCAACGTGATGCGTTTGAAGCTCTTCTGCCTGGCAAACTTGACCGCGTAGTCCAGCAGCCGGCCGCCATAGCCCTGACGGCGATGCTGCGGATGCACGATCACGTCCTCCATGAGCACCACCGGACCGCCTTCCGCCGTGCTGATCGTGAAGAGCAGGTTTACCATCCCGATCACCTGATGGTCTGTGCGCAGCACAAAGATGCGCCCCAGCTTCGGCTGCTCCAGGATCATGCGCAGTCCTTGTTCCTGCTTGGTCTTGTCGGGATCAAAGTCCGCCTCTTCGCTGAACAGAGCCACCAGCAGTTCCACGAGCTGTGGCAGATCTTCGATGGTGGCCGGTTCTATGCGCGGCTCAGTGACGGGTAACGACATGGCTCTGAGTATGGAGGCGGCCCTCCCCGATGGCAACGGGCATCCTGTCTGAACATCAGCAGTGTGAAAACAGGTGTGGTTGCCGTTTTTATTCGCTCATGCCCCCCAGGCGTTCCCACTCATCCCCATCGACTGACTTTAGCGCGGAAGCATTGCGCGATCTATTCGATGTGCTGCCCGACGTGCAAGCATGGATCAAAGACGTCAAACGCCGCTATCTCTGGGTGAACCGCACCTTCCTGCTGAACTACGGCATGACTGACCTCGACGAGGTGCTTGGTAAAACGGATGACGACCTCTCCCCGCCGCATCTTGCGGCGCATTTTCGTGCAGGGGATGAAGCCGTGCTCGCCGGGCAAACCGTGCAAGGCAGGCTCGAACTCGTGGGCCGCTACGATCACACCGCGTCCTGGTGCTTCACCACCAAACGGCCGGTGCTTGATGTCCAATCCCGCGCCATCGGCACGGCGGGCATTACCCGCGTTCTTGATGCCTCGCAGATCGACCAGCGCGGAGATATCCGCCTCGGCGTCGTCATCTCCCTCATGACGCGGCGCCTCGGCGAATCCGTCACCAATGCCGACATGGCACGCACCGCCGGGATGTCCGCCCGCGCTTTTGAGCGCAGCTTCCAGCGCGAGTACGGCCTGCCGCCGCAGCAGTATCTGAAACGCCTGCGCATCCAGACAGCCTGCCGCCTGCTAGTCGATACCCGCGAATCCATCGCCGCTATCGCGTTGCGCTGCGGCTTCGCTGATCAAAGCCATCTCACGCGTGATCTTCGCCGCGTCACAGGTCTCACGCCGGGCAGTTATCGCGAAAAATTCGTCGCCGCGAATCTTCCAAGCCCTGCCGCTTTCGTTCTATCCCTAAATCGGAGAAAACGATAGCCTCCGGACACCATGAAGCTCCAATCAGGCTCCACGCTCATCCACAACGGCCAGCTCGTCGATGGCACAGGCTCCCCACCCGTCCTGAATGCTGCCGTCATCTTCACCGACGGGCTCATCACCTACGCTGGAGCAGCCTCCGAGGCTCCACCGTCGCCAGATGCACGAATCATCGACGCGAAGGGCGGCACCATCATGCCGGGACTCATCGAAGCACACATCCACCTGACTTACTTCAACGTCACCGAGTTGCAGGACCTCGACATCAAGTTCCCGGTCGAGTACGTCACGCTGCAATCCGCCGTGAATGCGAAGACCGCGCTGGAATGCGGCTACACCAGCGCGCGCAGTGGCGGCTGCCTGCACAACATCGACGTGTGGATGAAGAAGGCCATCGAGGAGGACATGATCCCCGGCCCGCGTTTGTCAGCCAGTGGTCGCGAGATCTGCGGCGCGGGCGGTTTGATGGACTGGAACCCCGATTACCGCCGCATCGGCATGGAGGGCATCGTCTTCATCGTGAACGGCCCCGACGACGCCCGCACCGCGGTGAGAAAACTCGTCAAAGACGGCATCGAATGGGTGAAAACCTATCCCACCGGCGATGCGGCCTCGCCCGACATCAACGACCATCACACGCTGTGCATGACCTTCGAAGAGATGCACGCCGTCGTGGCTACCGCGCACAATCACGGTCTCAAAGTCACCGGCCACTGCCGCGCCCGCGACGGCATCTTCAACGCGCTCAAGGCCGGTTACGACGCTATCGAGCACGGCACCTTCATGGACGACGAATGCCTCGAACTCCTGCTCAAGCGCAACGTCCCCATGTGTCCCGGCCTCGGCTTCGAGCTCTTCAGCGTCCAGCGTGGCAAAGACTTCGGCCTTTCGCAGCGGGTCCTCGATGGTCATCAAGAGACCCTCGAAGCCGGAGCCGAAAGCGCCCGCATGGTGCTCAAAGCCGGCGGCACCCTCGGCCTCGGTGGCGATTACGGCTTCGGCTGGACCCCGCACGGCACCTACGCGCAGGAGCTGACCTTCTTCGTGAACTACGTCGGCTTCAGTCCGCTCGACACCATCAAGTGTGCCACCCTCGGCGGTGCGAAAATGATGGGCCGCGCCCACGAACTCGGTTCTCTTGAAGTCGGCAAGCTCGCCGATGTCCTCATCGCGAATGGCGATGTGCTCCAGGACATCTCCATCCTCGAAAATCGCGACAACCTCCTCGCCGTCATGCAAGGCGGCGTCATCAAGGCTGGAACGATGGTGCGTCCTCTATCGGCATGAAACTCCCCGCCGTGCTACATCTTCATCTGATCGCAAAACGCGCGGAACGCCTTTACCTCCTTCTCCGTCGCCACACCGGCCACGATGTGACCTGCGAGGCTGCGAATGACGAAAGCCTGCTCGGCTGGGAGAGCGAGCTTCTTGATCACCAACGCGATGATCGAAGCGAATGTATTTCAATTATAAAAACAGAATGGAGCCTTGCGATGACAGCACCTGCAAAGTTCCACCGCCTCGTCCAACCTCAGGCTTCGCGTGTGATTAGCCTCCCAGAGCGCCTTCGTGTCGTCATGACCGTCCGAAGTGGGCTTATGCAGGGCGTTCTTGGTCGCGCAGAGCACCGCATTCTGCGCCGTGACTATTTCCCAGGTGTAGTCCGCCAGCCAGGCACGCGTCGCGCTCATGGCTCACTCCGCCTCCTGCTTGCTGGCTTGTTTGATTTGCTTCAGTTCCTCCACACCGGCGCTCTTGAGATAGCCCTTACCCGTCTTGGCATACACCGGCTCTGCCGCGAAACGATCCTGCATCGCAAGCCCTTCGGCCATCAATTCCTGAAACAGGGGGCTGCTCAGTAGTTTCGGATCAATCGTCGTCGTATCCATGAGCAAATTCTACTGTTCCCTTTTCCGCCCCGCAATGATTCATTCCATCCCCGCTAAACCATGAAACTCCCTCTTCTGCTCCTTTTGGTGTGTGCCGTGGGCCAACTCCTCGCAGCCGACATCACCGCCGAAAAACTCGGTTCCGTGCTTCACTTCGCCAATAGCGGCAAAACCATCTGTGATTACCAGATGGAGCCCGGCGATGTGCCGGAAGGCGTGGATGCTATCTTCAAACACGGTGCCCATTTACATCCCGTTTATTCACCCAGCGGAAAACTCGTCACCGGCAATCATCAGTCCGATCACCTTTGGCAGCGCGGTATCTGGCTCGCATGGACCAAGACCGAGTTCGGCGATTCGCATCCCGATTTCTGGAACATGGGCAAGACCGACGCCAAGAACGGCAGCTCGCTTCCCGCCGAGGTCCGCTTCGTCAAACTCGACAAATTCTGGGGCGGCGCTGATTCCGCCGGATTCATCAGCCGGCACGTCTTTCTCGATCACAGCCACACGCCCGACCAAAAAGTGCTTAATGAGACCTGGGAAGTGCATGTCTCGCAAAAAACGCTCGATGGCGTGCTCGCCAACATCATCGACCTCACCAGCTCTCAGACCTGCGCGAGCGACAAGCCGCTCAAGCTCCCCAAATACCACTACGGCGGCCTCGGCGTGCGCGGCAGCGAGCAGTGGAACCCGGTGGAAGCCGTCACCATGCTCACCAGCGAAGGCCACGACCGCAAAGCTGGCGACAACACGAAGGCCAAATGGGTCCACCTCGGTGGCCAGGTCGATGGCCAGCCCACCGGCATCGTTGTGTTGATTCATCCCTCCAACTTCCGCTTCCCCCAGCCTCTCCGCCTCAACCCGAAGAACCCCCAACTCTGCATCGCTCCCTCACAGGACGGCGATTGGTCCATCAACACCGGCAATCCCTACATTTCCACATACCGTCTCCTCATCTACGACGGCAAACCGGACGCAAAATGGATCGAGGCCCAATGGAACGCCTACTCGAACACCCAATAATTTTTCTCCTTATGCTCTTCCGTGCCCTTCTCCTTCTTTGTCTCACAGCTTCGTTGTCCGCCGCTGACCTCTTCGACAAAACCAACCTCGCCGCCTGGTGCATCGTGCCGTTTGATGCGGCGAAGCGCTCCCCCGAAGCCCGTGCCGAGATGGTGGCGAAGATGGGCCTCAAAAAAATCGCCTACGACTGGCGGCAGGAGCATGTCGCCGAGTTCGAGCGAGAGATCTTGGCCTACCAAAAGCACGGCATCGAGATGTTCGCCTTCTGGGGCATGCATGACGAGGCGTTCCGGTTGTTTGAGAAATACAAACTGCACCCGCAGCTCTGGATCATGATGAAGGGCACGGGCGATACGCAGGAAGCGCAGGTCAAATCCGCCGCAGAAGGTCTGCTGCCCCTTTTAGCCAAAGCCAAGGCCATCGGCAGCCAAGTCGGCATCTACAATCACGGCGGCTGGGGTGGCGAGCCGGAGAACATGGTCGCCGTGTGCGACTACCTGAAAAAGAACCACGCCACCGACAACATCGGCATCATTTACAACCTCCACCACGGTCACAGCCACCTCGACCGCCTGCCGAAGGCCATCGAGGGCATGAAGCCGCATCTCCTCTGCCTCAACCTCAACGGTATGGACATCGAAGGCGATGCCAAAGGCCGCAAAATCCTCCCACTCGGTGTCGGCACCGAGGACGTGAAAGTGCTGCGTATCATCCGCGCCAGCGGCTACAGCGGCCCCATCGGCATCCTCAATCACACCAACGAAGACGCCGAAGGCCGCCTGCTCGACAACCTCGACGGCTTGAAGTGGCTCATCCCGCAACTCGACGACGCACTACCCGCCGCGAAGCCCAAGTATCGCACCTGGAGCGAGGCGAAGCCCAAAACAGCCTCCAATGCACCTTCCACCATCAACAGGGCTTCTGGCGTGCCTTCCTTGAGCGATGAATTCGGCAAAGCCCTCTCCGGCGGCATCTTGGTCGATGGCAAAGGCGAATACCACACGCTGCCCTTCACCATCGAGTGCCGCGCGAAGCTCGACAGCAAGGACCGCTTCAACATCCTCGTCGCCTGCAATCCCAAGTCCGCCAGCACACATTGGGAGCTCTACACCCACGCCGGACGCGGCACGCTCGCGATCTACATGCCAGGACGCGGTGGCGACTACGATTCGGGGGTGAACATCTGCGACAGCCAGTGGCACAACCTCGTCGCCAGCGTCGATGACAAGCTCGTCACGCTGTGGATCGACGGCAAAAACGTCTTCGAGAAGCCCACGGGTGCCGCGGGCGAGATGCGTCACGCGAATGTCGAGTCCATCGCCTTCGGTCGCCTCGTCGAGGGCGCCATCGGCTGCGACGGCCTCATCGACGATGCCCGCCTCTCACGCGGTGTCATGAAGCCGCGCAAAGGCGACTCACCGCGCCTGCGCATGGACAACACGCTCGCCCTATGGAGCTTCGACGACCTCGGCACCGCCGCCCCTGCCGTCAAAGCGCCTGATCCCGCGCCCTTCACCCCCGGCCTCCCGCCGCTCAACAAGGACGACAACCAGCACTGGCAAGAGTTCGTCAACCGAGAGCGCGCCTTCGATTACTACGGCAAGCAGGCGTTGAAGTTCATGAATCAAACGCTGCCCGAACTCATCCCCGCCTTCCCCGGCATGGACGGCGGCCAGCAAGGCCACTGGGGCAATCAAAACGACCAAGTGACCTGGAAAGATGGGCGCTTCGCCGCCAGCGATCTCGGCAGTGTGTTTAGCACAGTTTTCAAAGGGGCGGGGGGCACCGTGCCGAAGGGAGTTTGCGTTAGATCTGGAAACAAGTCAGGCTGCTTTGATCCCATCCTTTGTGAATTTGTCGTCGGCTGGATGAATGGCTTTATTCGGCTGAATGACAATCGTCACGGATTTATGGGAGGAGGCCAGTTGGATGGCAAAGTTTTGGGCACCATTACCAAAGGAGATTTTCCAGCCAGAGACTACCTCGGTTTTTACCGCTATGGCCAGGAAGTCATCTTCTGCTACTCACAGGATGGTCGGAAGTTCTTGTCAACGATTGAAGCTCAAGGTCAGGAATTCGAGACATTGGCCCATCAAACCAAAGGCGGCCCCAGCCAATGGCCACAGTGGATCGAAACCAAAGGCGAGCTTGGCACGCAGACGCCCTTCGCCACGGATCGCATCACGATCCCGTTCGAGAATCCGTATGGCACGCTGTTCTT
The DNA here is from genome assembly GCA_044361885.1 of Prosthecobacter sp. Classification (GTDB taxonomy): domain Bacteria; phylum Verrucomicrobiota; class Verrucomicrobiia; order Verrucomicrobiales; family Verrucomicrobiaceae; genus Prosthecobacter. The sequence goes on from JBIKIA010000099.1 coordinate 7,848, forward strand.
CATCACCGCGCATGATTTCTTCAGCGATGGCACCGCCGCCATCGCCACGATGACAGGCGAGGTGTGGCTGGTGAAGGGCATCGACGAGAAGCTGGAGAAAGTACGCTGGAAACGCTTCGCCACTGGCCTGCATCAGCCGCTGGGCATGAAGGTCGTGAAGGACAAGCTCTACGTCCTCAGTCGCGATCAAATCACCTGCCTGCACGACCTGAACGGCGATGACGAAGCCGATTTCTATGAGTGCGTGACAAACGCGATGACCACCTCGCCTGGCGGCCACGATTTCATCATCGGGCTGGAAACCGATGCGCAAGGCCGCTGGTATTTCGCCTCCGGTAATCAAGGCGTGTGCCGCATCACGGGCCGTGATCAACTCGACGTTCTCGCCACCGGCTTCCGCAATCCAAACGGCCTCGGCATCTCACCCGATGGCCGTTTCATCACCACCAGCGTGCAAGAAGGCGACTGGACACCTGCGACGAGCCTCTGCCAGATCGAACTAGGCAAAAACGAAGGCGCGCACTTCGGCGCAGGCGGTCCGAAGAACAACCAGCCACCAGAGCCCGTGCTGATGTACATGCCGCGTGGCGAGGACAACAGCGCCAGCAGCCAGGCCTTCATCTCCGGCGACAAGTGGGCCTCGCTCAAAGGCGACGGCAACCTCATCCACCTCTCCTCAGGCGGCGGCAGCGCATGGCTCGTCATGCGGCAGAACGTCAAAGGTCGCTGGCAAGGAGCGGCGGTTCGCATCAGCGGCAATTTCGACTCCGGCCCGCAAGCCGCGCGCTTCAATCCGAACGACGGTCATCTCTATGTGAACGGCATGCAAGGCTGGGGCAGCTACACGCCCAAGGACGGCTGCTTCCAGCGCGTGCGCTTCACTGGTGGAGATAAACCCGTGCCCGTCGGCTTTGAAGCTCGCGACAACGGCGTCCTCATCCGCTTCAACCAACCTGTGAAGGACGCCGATACCGCCACCAGCTTCGCGCAATGCTGGAACTACCGCTACAGCGCCGCGTATGGCTCGCCGGAGTATTCCGTGAAGTATGCCGACACGCCCGGTCACGATCCGCTGGAGGTGCGTAGCGTGCAGAAGCTCGATGGCGGTAAGACGCTCTTCCTCGAAATCCCACAGATCGTCACCGCCAGCCAGATCCACCTTCGCGTGAGCGCCGGCCACGACATCTTCCTCACCGCGCATGCGTTGGCTGAGCCCTTCACCGACTTCCCCGGCTACGCCAAGATCGCGAAAACGAACCACGCCGCTCAAATCGGCCTCACCACGCCGACACCGAGCAAACCCAATCCCTGGGCCAAAGGCGAAGGTGGACGCGAGATTATCATCGAAGCCGCTTTGGGCCTCCAATTCGTCCAAAAGCAGCTCACCGCCAAAGCAGGCGAGAAACTCAGCATCGTCTTCAAAAACCCCGATGTGGTGCCGCACAACTGGCTGCTCGCGAAACCCGGCTCGCTGCAAAAACTTGGCGACAAATGCAATCTCATGATCACTGACCCGCAAGGCCTCGCGAAGCATTACGTCCCCGACAGCGACGACGTGATCGCCTACACCGACATGACAAATGCCAAGGGCGAATTCACCATCCACATCACCGCCCCGAAGGAAAAAGGCGATTACCCCTACCTCTGCACCTTCCCGGGTCATTGGATGGTGATGAATGGGGTCATGAAGGTGGAGTAGCGCACACGTCACAATTCGAGTTTGCCACACCGACCATCCTAGCCTAAAGCCGATCATATATGATCAGCCTCATCTCCAATCCTGCGGATCTGAAGCCTTCCACGACCTGGAAGGAAACCATCTGGGCCTACACAGCCGAGGAGGAATTGGTCGATCACACGACGAAGGCCCGCCTTTGCGTGGCGACGCTGCTTCCCTTCAAGGACAAGCAACCGGACTGGGAAGGCTTCACCAAAAGTGTGCGCTGGATGCAGCAGTGTGGTGACTACTATGGCGTGGAGATGGTCTTCGTGCTGAATGCTGACACGGGTTACATTTTCGATTTGAGCAACGAGATGTATGCCGAAGTGCTGAAGCGCTTCCGTGCCGAGTTTCCGACCACAAAGTTCATCGCCGGAGTCACCGCGCGCGGGGCGGAGAAGGACGAAGTTTTCAAAGCCGAGCGCTACTGGCCGCTGCTCGACATCGCCCAGAGTCACGACAACGGCGAGGTGATGATCATGACCTCGCGCCTGCTTAACATTCTTGAGCCCGAAGCGAGGCGCGATGCCTACTTTGAGATCGCCGAGCAGATCACGCATCCAGCCATCGCCCACGCGCTGGAGCCTTCCTTTGTGCCCTGGGCTACGCCTTATGAACCCTGGCTTCTGCACGAGATCGCCAACCATCCGAAGTATGTCGGTGGCAAGGTCAGCACGCTTGATGAGCCTCACTTCCTCTATTGGTCGGCGATGTGCAAAGGGCTGAATCTGCCCTTCGCCCCGCACAGTGGCGATGATTACGGCATCGCCACCGCGATCCGACTCGGCCTGCCATTGCTCATCGGTGCCGGCGTGAGCGCCTGCCCGCTCATTGCTGCGGCGCGTGACATGTGGCTGCTCGACAGCGTGGCGGACAAGAAATTCAAGACCGGCACCGGCCGCTTTGATACGCGGGTGTACAAGCTCTTCGAAGCCTTCCAATCCTTCGAGGACCTCGTCTTCCGCCTGAACGAAAAGATGAGCGCGGCACCCTACAAGCACAGCACCGCGCATGTGCTGTATCACCTCGGCTTGATCGACGCCCCTGAGTCACACCCCGACTGTAAAGACGTACGCGGAGCCGATGAATCCCTGCGCATGGAGGAGGCCATGCGCCGGCCGCTGCGTGTGGCTAAGCGGCTTGGCATTCCGGGTTTCGAGCTGAAGTAAAACCTGGCTCAAGGCAGCGCCTCATACGCCAGCAGCGAAGGTTCCATGGCCTTCAGTGCCGTGGCCCAGAACTCCGGATTCGTGAGATCCTCGCCGAGCGTCTGCTTCACCACCTCTTCGCAGGTAGCGCTTCCAGTCATCGAAAGGAAGGCCTCGTAGCGTGGCAGAAAGGTTGCGCCTTCGATTTTGAACCGAGCGAACAAAGCCTGGCTGAGCAAGTAGCCGAAGACATAAGGGAAGTTGTAGAAGGAGACGCCGGTGATGAAGAAATGCATCTTGTAGGCCCAGAACATCGGGTCGGTGCCGTCGTCGAGCAGCGTGTCGCCGTATAGCTTGCGCTGAGCTTCGGTCATCAGCTCGCGAAGTCGTGAAACGGAGACTTCACCGCTGGCGCGCTCGGTGTAGAAGGACTTCTCAAACTCATAGCGCATGGGGATGTTGATCAGGTAGGCGTGCGCACGGAGCATCTCTTGATCGAGCAGATAAGCCTTTGTGGCTTCAGTGATGCCAGGATCATTCATGAGGCCGCTGAGCAGGATCATCTCACCGAAGTTCGACGCCGTTTCGGCAAGCGTCATCGGATAGCTGGCAGCAAAGGAACGCGCCGGGCGCAGAACGCAGGAATGCCAGGCGTGACCGACCTCATGCGCCAGCGTGACCATGTCATGCACCGTGCTGTGGAAGGTCATGTAAACTCGCTCTTCGTGTTTGAATTGCGATCCAGTGCAGAACGCACCGGGACGCTTACCTGCACGTGGCTGGGCTTCGATCCAGCGTTGCGCGAGCATTTCACGGAAGTAGGAGCCGAGCTTCGGATACGCGGCGCTGAAGGCCATATCGACGGTCGCGCAGGCTTCGTCCCATGAGAGCGGCTTTTCCTCTGGCGCGGCGATTTGCGGGGCTTCGAGGTCGAAGTAGTGCAGTGCTGGCGTCCCTTGGATCTTTGCCGCTTTGCGCAGCGCACGACGCGGCAGTTCGATGTGCGTCTGGATGGCTTCCATCATCGCATCGAGAGACTTCCGGCTCATCGCGCCATCAAAGAGCGGGGTGTCCAGGAAGTGCGGGATGCCGCGGCTGCCATACAAGCTCAGTCTCGTTCCGGCGATGCCATTCAAGCCTGCAGCGAGGG
>JBIKIA010000556.1:0-3576 GCA_044361885.1 Prosthecobacter sp.
TTTCGCTGCACGGGCTGAGGTGTTGAGATGCAGGGTGCGATCTGTTTCGACATAGCCGCCGAACTTCACGCCGGTGGTGGATACGCGGGTGATGAGCAGCCGACGTGCCTGGGCTTCTTTTTCATAGATGCGGCCTTGGCGAGTTTGGAAAAATTTCTCCAGCGTGCTGCCGAGTGAGGTGCGCACTTTCGGGATCATCCAGTCCTCACTGCGCAGGGGATGGTCGCCGACCAAATGATGCAGCTCTGCCAAGTCGGCACGCAGCGTTGGCACGAGGTGCATGCCCCAGGTGAAAGGCCGCTCGCGGGTGAGTCGCTCGAGTTCGAGCATGACGTAAGCCTTGGCGATGGCAGGGGCTGTGGTGTCAGCCATGAGACGATCCATGACGGAGAGAAGGCTGCGCTCGAAGCGCTCGCCATTCGCATCGGTCATGCGGTCGAGCTGGAGGTTCTGGATGAGCGCGCTCACCGCCGCAGGTTTGGAGGATGTGACGCTCTGCCCCTGCTCGCTGCCACTGCCGATGACGAGGCGTTTGTAATCCTGATCCGTGAATGCCGCGCCAGTGTCCTGCGGATGCGGATCAAAGGCCTTCCCACTCCAGCGGCGCTGGGTGTCGCCGATGCGGCTTTCGCTCAGCGGTCCCTGCGACCAGACGTTGCGTTTGCCGCGTCCGGTGGAGTGATCGACGACGATGTTTTCCCAGACGCCATTGAGGTGGCGATCATCGCGTAGAGCCAGCAGCACTTTCAAATCGCTGTCTTGCGGCGCTTCGGGGTGCATCATCTGACCGGAGGCATCTTCAACAGCGGCTTTCCAAAGCGTAAGATCTCCACCCGTCATGAGATTGGCGAGGAACTGCTCCTCAGTCGGTAGTGCGTTTGCGGTGCTGGCAGCAGGAGCAGCTTCGGCAAAGCGAATATCCTGCCACTTCGCCAAAGATTGGCCAAACTCGGGAAGCGATGCAGCACCGAGAGTGGACTCGCGCAGCTCATCGAAGCGGCTGAGTTCGGCTTTGAAGTCTTCGATGCGCTGGCGGCCAGATTTGATCTGCGCTTGGAGATCGGCGGGAAGTTGAAGCGTGGCAGCTTCGGGTTTTGCCCAGGTTTCGAGTTCGGCAAGCTGGGTGTCGAGCTTCTGCGCGGCGGTGGCTACTTCGCTCGCGGGGTGCTCGTAGCTGAGGCCTGATTTGAGCAGTGCATTCACTTCTTCGAGACGGCGGCGGACATCACTGCTGCGCGTTTCACCGAGGTTGGCGAGCATGAGCTCGGCCTTCGTTTTTAATGAGGTCACACGCTGGCTGGCAGTGGCGGCGAGATCGCCGGGGAGTTGGCCGATCTCAGCACGGGCGTCGTCGATGCGCTTCAGGACTTCCGTCGGTTTCATGCCGGTGAAGCTCTGGGCGGCGGCGCTTTCGAGTTGGGCCAGCGCTTGATCTGAGTGAGCAGCGAGATCGCGCGCTTGGGAGATCCAGGATTCGGTCTCGTCGATCTTCGATTTCAGGTAAGGCCAGCGAAGCAGAGATGGGTGCTCCTGCTTGAGACTGGAGGCGAGTTTCGCGGCGGGTTCAGCGAGTTGACGCGCGCGGTAGCTGGCGAGATCCAGCGCATAAGCGCGTGCCTGCCAGCCATGCCAGGCGAGTGCGCCTATACCGAGCAAAAAGGCGATCAAAGCGGCGGCGCTGAGCATGGCGCGAGTGCGGCGACCACGTTGAGCGCTTTCGAGTGCGGCACGGATGCTTTGACCCGTCTGGCGGAGCCGGGCGAGCACGTCATCAGCGACGGGCAGGCTGAAGTTTTCAAGCTCGCGCCAGCGGCGGATGAAGGTTTCATCGAGGGCCGCAGCTTCATTGAGGCCGGGAGGTGAGCCGGTCATGAGACGCGTGCCCGCTTCCTGCGCGAAGGCGGTGAAGCTGTTCAGCGTGCGGGCAAAGGCACGCTGGCGCTCAGCGGCAGTGCGCTCGCGGCGGGCATAGCTGGCGGCGTCTTCGAGGGCCGCTTTCTGACTGGTGGTGAGATCGAGATCGTGGGTCTCGATGAGTTCCTGAATGATGTCGCAAGCCAGGGTGGTGGATTGCCAGTCTCCGGCTTCGCAATGCTGTGCAGCGTCATCTAGCAAGGCGGGGATTTTGTCTCCGGCCTGGCGTCGGCGCAAGGCGCGACGGATGCCTTCGGCCTGGATGAGTTCGGGAGCCGCAGTGCGTTTGTCCGCAGGCACAGTGCTGGTGATCTTTTCTGCGAGTGTGGCGATACGCTCTTCGTCGTCAGTCTTCAGCGCGGTGCGGAGTTGATCCAGCATGTCCTGCCACTGCTTGTTTTCGAGACGCTGGAGTTCGGAGCGGGCGTTTTCATCTCCAGGATTGAGTTTGTGGATGGTGCGGATGATGCGCAGCGCCTTGTCATCTTCTCGTGAAAGCACGGCGGCGCGGAAGTCTTTGTACAAAGGATGGTTCGCGGTGACACCCTGGGCGTAGAGGCGGTCGAGTGCCTGGACGGTTTTCGCATCCAGCTTCGGTGCGATGGGAAGCTGATGTGCCTGACAGAAGTCGAGCCAGGCCTTTTCACTGCCAAAGCTGAGTGCGCCGATGAGATCGAGCAGCGGAGGTTCTTCTTCAGCCGCTTGGAGTGCCTGATAGTCGCTACCTTTTTCCAGCATGGCAGCGATGCGCTCCAGCCGCGTGCTGCATTCCTGGCAAAGGCGAGCGTAAGTGGCCGCCGCCGTCTCCACCGCGCCGGAGACGACGCCGGTCTGCAAGGTGGAACGCAGGAGGTCGATGGTGTCAGTGGGAGCTTTCACAGGGGGAGTGGGGAAAGGTTCATTTCGAGGACTCGATCTTGATCTCACAAATCCGACGCAGCCCGGCGAAGAGGGAATACATGCCGCGTGGGAGACCGAGGAACTGGGGGGAATCGGGGGCGATGGCTTTGCGGTCTTCTTCGAGCTGGAGGAGTCGCTGCTGGCGGACTTCGAGGGAGTCTTCGAGGCGGCGGATGGAGTCTTCTTTTTGCTGCTTGGCGAGGTTGCCGCTAGCGAGGTCGCCACGGCGTTGTTCGTCGATGCGGATGCCCTGGCGGAGGGACTCGATCTCGACATCGAGCGCGTTGAGTTTGGACTTGTTCGCTTCGTTGCTGGCGGAGGCTGCGGTGTCGGTCTCGACGAGGACGTTGTTGCCTTCGTTTTTCAGGCGGAAGCGGCGAGTGGGATCATCGACGTGCTGGAGGCGCAAAGGCGAGCTGCCGGGGATGATGAAAGTTTGCAGCCAGCGTGAAGCGGCGGCATCGAGCAGTGTGCGGGAGCCTTCATGGCGATCTTTAAACGTGAAGTCGGACGATGGTGCCCATGCGTCGATGAGAGCAGCGGCTTTTGGAAGGATGATGACTTCAAAGAGAACGCTGTTGCCGCTGGCATTGCGGGCGATGATGCGCGTGGCGACGTTTGGATCGGGAAGTTTGGCAAGACGATGCTGGCTGAACTCAAGGGTGAGGGCGTCGTTGAAGCTTTTCCGATACACGCCGCCTGCGCCGAGCTGCTTCCAGCGTGTGAGCTGTGACTCAGCGACACCTGCACTGCCTATGAAGA
>JBIKIA010000557.1:0-3572 GCA_044361885.1 Prosthecobacter sp.
CAAAGAACTCGATGCCAAAATCGCCGAGCGCCGCGCCATGGAGCCCCTCTGTGGCCGCCGCCATCCGAAGATGATCGCCCTTTCCGGCGAGATCGACTCTTTGAACATCTCCCTCAAGCGCGCCATCGACGCCGTGGTCACGCGGGCCGAGACGGAAGTCAGCACCCTTGAGCAGCAGATTCAGGACTATGAAAAGCAGCTCGCCAGCTCGCGCACCATGGCCGTGGATCAGAGTGGCAAAAACGTGGAGTACAACCTCCTCAGCGACCGCGTGGCCGCCGACCGCCTTTCCTATCAAAAGATCGTCAGCAGCCTCAGCAATGCGGAGATCACCGGTGGCTACACCGAAAGCAGCGCCCTCAGTCTCGCCGATACCGCCAGCGCACCCGGCAAGCCCGTGAAGCCCAACAAACCCATGGCCGCCGTCGCCAGCTTCATGCTCTTCGGCATCCTCTTCCTGGGTGTGCCCATTGGTTGGGGCCTCTTCGGTCAGCATGTGATGAAGATCCTCCGTCAGGGTGGTTCACCTTCGCCGAATATCCCCTCGGCCCGGGAGGTGCCGCATGTGCCCATGTCCACCGCGACTCAGCCCATGCCGCCGCGTCCAGCCTCCAGCCCCTTCCAGTTGGCCGTTCCGCCTCCACCGCCTGAGCCACTGAGCATCCCCGGCCTCGGTTCCGCTCCTGTTCTCGCCCAACTGCCCAGGGTCGGCCCCTCTCACCCCGAGCAGATGCTCGGCCAGCTACTCCAGCCTGAGCCCATCGGTGCCGCCGGAGCTCTGCAACAGATCACCATCACCTTGGAAATGCAGGCCCTCAAACGCAGCGGTCTCGGCGGCATCATCCTCATCACCAGCGCTGATGCTGGTGAGGGAAAAACTGCCACCGCCGCCGCACTCGCCGCCGCTTTTTGCCATCAGGGGCGCAGCGTCTTCATGATGGAGTGCAATGCCGTCTCCCCCGCTCTGCATCATTGGTTTCCACACGCCAGCCATCACAGCTCCTGGGCTCATGATCTGGAGTCCCTACGCTACGGCAATACGCATCTTTTCCTCCTCCCCGCTCACGACCTCCCCGCCTACGCCACCAACGAGCTTCTCGATGGTTACCGCGCCTGGATCGACCGCGCCAGACAGCATGTGGACTGGATCATCCTTGATGCCGGCCCAGTGCTGAGAAACTTCGCCGATGTGGCCCCGCTCGCGCCTTTGGCCACCGACGTGCTGTTGGTGAACAACCCCGCCGTCGTCGGTCCCGCGAAGCTCCGCGCCACACTCAGCCTTCTGCAGCCCATGATGAGTCGCAGCGCCTTCCGCGGCCTCATCGTTTAGAACTCGTGAAATGGAGCACGATGATACCTTTCCCCCCTTTGTTTACGCCCCAGTTCCAGCAGCCCCGCCGCGCAGCCTTCAGCATGATTGAGGCTCTCATCGTTGTCGCCGTCCTAGGCGTACTGAGTGCATCGGCCATCACTTTCTTCAGCAGTTATCATCGTGATGTGATGCTCAAGGTGCGCAACCAGCGCAATGCCCAGGAAATCACCGCACTCGCCATGGGGGCCACGGCTGCTGGAGCCACCGTCATTCAGCCTGGAGACATGGAAGGCACCATCCTCAACCTCATCGAAGGCCGCAAAGGCACCGTTGGCACCTTCAAAGGTCGCATCTTCCGCATCAGCGCCCTCTCAGAAGATGAGATAGCGGGCGCACTCGAATACCTCGGCTGGCATGATGGCATCCCTGCCTATGTTCCGGTAAACGATGAGTAGTTGAGAGCGCATTGTCGCAACAAACCCGACGGCCCGCCGTTTCAGCGCCCCGCCATGAAACTCGCCTGCCTCTTTCTCACCGCGCTGTTTGTCAGTGCCGCACAAGCCGCCGCCAAGCCGAACATCATCTTCATACTCGCCGATGATCTGGGCTACACCGACGTCGCATGCTTTGGCTCGAAGTACTACGAGACGCCGAACATCGACAAGCTCGCTGCGCAGGGCATGAAGCTCACCAGCCATCACCACCACCAAAACTGCCAGCCCACTCGTGCTGCGCTCATGTCCGGGCAGTACGCTCCGCGCACCGGCGTTTACACCGTCGGTGGCATTGATCGCTTCGACTGGAGCACGCGCCCGCTGATGCCGGTGGAGAATGTGACGAGCCTGCCACTGGAGAAAGTGATCATCGCCAAGACGCTCAAAGGCGCGGGCTACGCCACCGGCATGTTTGGCAAATGGCACCTCGGTCAGAAGGCGGAGTTTCATCCGGGCAAACGAGGCTTTGACGAGGCCATCGAGTCCTCGGGCGTTCACTTTAACTTCAAGACCGACCCGCCCGTCGAAGTCCCGAAGGGTCAATACCTCGCCGACTTCCTCACGGACAAGGCGGTGGACTTCATCCAGCGGCACAAAGCCGAGCCTTTCTTCCTCTACCTGCCGCACTTTGGCGTGCATTCACCGCATCAGGCAAAGCCGGAACTCATCGCCAAATTCAAAGACAAACCCGGTGTCGGCGGCCACAACAACCCCACCTATGCCGCCATGATCGCCAGCGTGGATGAGAGCGTGGGCCGCGTGCTGGCTGAGCTGGAAAAGCAAGGCATCGCGGACAACACGGTCGTCATCTTTGCCTCCGACAATGGCGGCGTCGGCGGCTACGAACGCGAGGGAGTCAAAGGGGGCGACATCACCGACAACGCCCCGCTGCGCAGCGGCAAGGGCAGCCTCTATGAGGGCGGCACCCGCGTGCCCTTCATCGTCCGCTGGCCCGGCGTCACCACCGCAGGCAGCCGCACAGACATCCCCACCATCCATGTCGATCTCTACCCCACCCTGCTGGAGATCACCGGCACGCCAGCCCCTGAAAATCAGCCGCTCGATGGCGAGAGCCTCGCCCCACTGCTCCGCGATGCCAAAGCCACCCTGAAGCGCGACGCCATCTACCAGCACTTCCCCGGCTACCTCGGCGCGGGCGAGAACACCTGGCGCACCACCCCCGTCGGCCTCATCCAGTCCGGCTCATGGAAGCTCATGGAGTTCTTCGAAGACAAGCATCTCGAACTCTACAACCTCTCCGACGACCTCGGCGAAACCAAAAACCTCGCCACCGAGCAGCCCGACAAAGCCAAGGAACTGCACGCCCAAATGCTCGCCTGGCGTGAAGCCGTCGGAGCCAAAATGCCCACACCCAATACCCCCACCGTCGCGCCAAAGAAGAAGGGCAAAGGCAAAGGGAAGAAGAAAAAGGCTGCCGCCGAGTAGCCGACCTGGGAAACAGAACTTGCCTTCCGCCGAGCCGGAGGCTCGAAAGAAATTAGCCGGTGGTGCTACGAAGTCGCGAAGCGAAACCACCGGACAGGCACGCCCAATACCTCGCACATCTCCACTGCGCCCTGGAAGGGCGCGAGAAGGGCACTCGGGGTTTGGCGTGCAAAATCGCCACAGGATTTCCGTCCCCTTCTCGCGCCCCTGCCGGGGCGCATCCCAGATTCGGGGATAGCGGGCGGTTCGTTTCCGGTGGTTCTCGGTCGCTGCGCGACCTCCACCACCGGCTACCCTCTCTCAAGCCTCCGGCTCAAAAC
>JBIKIA010000558.1:0-3571 GCA_044361885.1 Prosthecobacter sp.
CGCGAGTGACTGAAGATTGGCGAGGTCAAAGACACCGTGAATGCGAGTGGGCAGATCTTTGCCGAGCTGCTGACGGCTGAGGAAGCTGTCGATGGCAGGGAAGGTGGCCTTCAAATCTGCGCGGATGGAAGGACTGAGCTTCTGAGGCTCGCGAAGCTCAAGATCAGCGAGCACCGCAGCGGCAAGCGCAGCACCGATGGAGGCCTGATTCCAGGTGCTAATGGCCGCTGTGTCATTGCGCGGGATGGTTTCATCCAGCATCACGAGATAGCCGGCCATGAGGCCGAACAAACCACCCTCCACACCGCCACGGACGACGATGCGGCTGCCTTCGATGCTGCATCCAAGCGAGCGCAGGGTGTAGCTCACTTTCTCATCGGCCAGGAGCTGAGCGGTGGTGCAGCGGCGCTCGCGTGCCACATCGCCGAGCGAGTTTGCCAGCAGGTTTTGCAGCTCGTCCGAGCTCTGCGGATTGGTGGGGAAGAAGTAGCCGCCGGAGTCGAGCGCGTCCTTCAGCGCACCGGGGTCACGTTGTTTGCGATTGATGTAGGTGTGCAGGACGGTGAGCGGCGGCTGCTCGGTTTCCAAAGAGCGCAGATGCTCCGTCTTCTCTGCATTCATGAAGTCGGCCTGCTCATCCGGGCACCAGATGATGAGCCAGCCTTCGTCGTCATTGAGTGCGGTGAAGTTTTTGCCAGCCAGACTCACGGAGGGAGATGCCCATGTTGGAAGACGTGGAGCAGACGATGGGCCGCGTGGCATAGACCTTCCAGATGGCGAGCGCTTCGAGGTCGATTTTAGAGATCTCGGCATCGCTCACTGCGGCGATTTCGGCTTCGGAAAAGATCGCGTTGCGGCCATCATCGAGCTTCGTTTTGCGGGAGCGCAGGAAGGCAAGCGCATCGGCTTTGAGGGAGGCTTTGTCAGCCTTCTGGAGGCGGCGGAGTTCCTTGAGGATGTGCTCGCCGAGCAGGCCGAGGCCGTTGAAGCACTTCACGCAACTGCCGTAGTCCTTCCAGCCGCGCAGGAAGCGCATGCGGCGTCCGACAGCGAGCCCGGCCAGCGGTGCGTCGAAGATGAGATTGTCATGCGAAGCGTCGTAGGGCAGCAGACCGGCCTGGGGCGGGACGCGGTTGATCACACCGAGTCTGCGGGCCAGATGCACCGTGAAAATCGCCAAGTCCATGGGCTGGAGGGCCTCGGGGTCCGGGTGCTTGCCAAAAATGACAAAACCCTGCTCGGCGGCGACAGAATCATCCAGGCCAGGAACGGTGGTGTGCAGATAAAAAGACTTCGACATGTGAATTAGCGGGAGAGGGCGGCGGAGAGCTGTTCCAGGGCCAAGAATTGAGCGGCGATGGCCGGGGAGACGCTCCGAGAGCGGGCAACTTGGAGCATTCTGGCGGCAGTGGCAATCATTCGCGTATCCAGGCGGCTGCGTGCCTCCTCAGCCGACCAGAGGGCACCGCCACGATTTTGAGCCCACTCGAAGTGGCTCATGGTGATGCCACCCGCATTGGCGACCACGTCCGGGATGATTTCGATGCCTCGGGAGGTCACGATTTCCTCGGCATCAGGGCAGATGGGCGCATTGGCAATTTCCAGCACCATTTGGCACTGCAAACGCGCCGCCATCTCCGCCGTGATTTGATTGGCCGTGGCCGCAGGAATGACGATGTCGGCCTTCACGGTCAGCACTTCGGACGCTGACAAAGCTTGAGCGCCGGGAATGCTCAGGCTGGCGATGCCACGTCCGGCTTCCCGTGCTTCCCAGATGGCTTCGGCATCCAGGCCAGCTTCGGCATGAATGCCGCCCGTCGAGTCACTCGCGGCGACCATTCGGAGGCCGTTCTTTTGCAAAACTCGCGCCAGGTGTCCACCAGCACTGCCGTAGCCCTGCACGGCGAAGGTCAGGCCTTCGGGGGCCAGTTCACGCTCCGCCAAAACCTCACGCAGCACATTCCAGGCTCCGCGTGCCGTGGCTCCAGGCCGTCCAGGGATGCCGCCAAGGGCCGGTGGCTTGCCGTTGATGGCACCAGGGATGCTGGCGCGGCGGGTGAGATTATACTGATCCGCCATCCAGCCCATCGTGCGGGCATCGGTACCGAGATCGGGGGAAAGGATGTCCACATCCGGTCCCACTTCCTCGCCGAGGGCATTCAGGTAGGCGCGAGCGAGCTGTTCCAGTTCGCGAACCGAGAGTGTTTTGGGATCGACACAAACACCGCCAGCCGCGCCGCCGTGGGGCAGGCCGTTGACGGCGCATTTCAGCAGGAGTCGGAAGGCCAGGCCGGTCAGATCGGCCTCGTTCGTAGCGGGGTGAAAGCGCACGCCGCCTTTCGTGGGGCCGAAGCAGTTGGAGTAAACGATGCGCCAGCCTGTGAAGAGCCGGAGCGAGCCGTCGTCCATGCGCACCGGCAGGGTGAATCGGCGCACGGACTTCGGCGCGGAGAGCCGCAGGAGCACATCTTCGGACATTCCAGCCTGTGCCAGAGCCCTGGCAAAACGCGGGCCTCCCAGCTTCATCAACACTTCATTCACGTTCTGCGTCATTGGTAATAGTCTCGGTCGGGTCGGTTACTTGAGTTTCTGCTCGGCGCTGTATTTCTGTTCCACATCCGCGTTCAGCGCGGCCAGTTCGGGGCGCTGCTCCAGCAGGGCCAGCACCTCGTCGGTGGTGATGAGATGGCCGGGCCGCCAGAGCGCTTCATAGACGATCTGCACAAACTCCCAGTCCTGTGGGGTGTCCACCGTCCAGCGGAAGCTGGAGAGATCGCGATCATTCACCCAGGACAGCGCGCGGAACTTCTCCGGGTGATGATAAAAGTGGGGCGTCACATGCTCGCGTTCGTTGGGCAGATGAGCCTCGTTAAAATCTCGCTCCAAAGCTGGGAAGGTGAAGATTTCCGTGTCCAGTCCACGAGGAAAGCGACGCTCGAAAACGCTGCTCATGAAGTCGGCGGGTGGTGTTTCCTGCATGGCTGCATGGAAGCGCTCCAGCATGGCATCGCAGACGGTAGGATCGTAGAGCGGACAATCGCCCGTGATGCGCACAATGACATCTGCTCCGGCTGCTTTAGCGGTGTCGTGAAAGCGCGCCAGCACATCGTCTTCGCTGCCGCGATAGCAGTGGAAACCGAGCCGCTCGACTTCGGCGGCCAGTTCATCGTTTTCGACATTGGTCGAGGTGGCCAGCCAGACCTCATCCACTCGTTTCGCCGCAGCTGCTCTTTGGAGCACATGGGCGATCATGCTCTGGCCGCAGAGCGGGCGCAGCACTTTGCCAGTCAGTCTTTGTGAGCCCATGCGGGCCTGGATGATGGCGATGGTTTTCATTCAGGGTGCTCCCTCCACCAGATCCCAGCTCAAAGGGGTGCCGCGTTCGATCTGCGTGCGCGCTTTGGCACTCAGCACCTGCTCCAGATGACGGGGATGCAGACCATGGGCGGGACGGATGACGCGGACGTTTTCGGCGGTGAAGGCCTCACCGGCGGCGATGTCCGCCACGGCGAAGAGTGAGCGGCGGAAGACACGGCTCTTTTGCTCCTTCTCCGAGACTTCGTAGTTCACT
>JBIKIA010000559.1:0-3554 GCA_044361885.1 Prosthecobacter sp.
GTCCGACATTTTCTGCAAAACGGTCGATTCACCTGAACTCCCGATCCTTGGGGGCATCATCGTCTCTTCAGAAAGGAACTGGATGCCAGCGCATCACGCGTGACCAATGGCGTGATGCACTGAGTCGCTGATATGACACGACTACTTCATCAGTTCAGCCAGCTTCGGGCTGATGGCATCGGCCCAGATCTGGTAGCCAGCAGCGGAGAGGTGGAGGAAGTCGGGCATGACTTCTTTGGTAAGGGCACCGTCTGGCTGCGGGAACTTGGAACCGATGTCGAGGAAGTGGATGTTCTTCCCGTCGTCGAGTTTGGCGATGATCGCGTTGACCTGCTTGAGCTTATCGTTGGGAGCTCCGAGCTTGCCGGTGGGCCTGTCGCCACGCGGGAAGACGGCGAGGAGTAGGATCTTGGCCTGAGGCTGCTTGGCACGGATGGTTTCGACAATGACAGTGACGCCTTTGGCGATGCCTTCGGCTGTGTCGGTAGCCACATTGTTTGTTCCGATCATGAGCACGGCTGCCTTGGGCTTGATGCCATCGAGTTCGCCGTTTTGGATACGCCAGAGGACATGCTGAGTGCGGTCACCACCGATACCGAAGTTTGCAGGCGTGTACTGGCCAAAGGATTTGTCCCAGATGGCCTTCTGGCTGCCCCAGCCTGCGGTGATCGAGTCACCGAGGAAGACGAGTTGAGCCTTGCCCTCCTGGGCGATCTTCACGAAGCGCTCATGCGCGGTAGCGAAGCCTGGGTTCACCTTGCCATCAGGGCCGAACTTCTGGGCGGCGACATCAGGTGCCTGGGGCGGAAGTTTCACCGCAGGCACCGCGGGCTTCGCAGGTGCCGGAGTCTGTGCCTGAACAAAGGCGGTGGCGATGAGGAAAAGGGAGGCGGTAGCGAGGGTGGTGAATTTCATGGGCGTGAAGTTTGATAAAAGGCGTGTGCGCTGACAATCACAAACTCGCTGGTCACAACTTCTCTCCAAGGTGGTCAGAACATCCCCATGCCGTGCGTTTCATGCGCCCATGAAACTCATCCCTCTCCTCTTCAGTGTTCTTTGCGGCAGCCTCCAGGCGGCTGATGTCGCCTCTCTCAAAGCACTCGGTGCCAAGGTCACGGAGACTGCCGGAGTCGTCACGCAGGTGAATGTGAAGTGTGATGCCTTCACCGAGGAGGACTTCCGCACGCTCGGCAGTTTCACGTCGATCAAAGACCTCACGATCAGCGGCAAAATGATCGCGGATGAAACTCTCGCGCTGCTCACCGGACTTACCGAACTCGAACGGCTGAGCAGCGATGGCATCCAGCTCACGGACGCGGGCTACAAGCACTTCACCGCGTTTCAGAAGCTCAAGTCACTATCGTTCTTCCACCCCGCCTTTCGTTCGGAAAAGTTCACCGGCAGCGGCCTCGCGCAATTGAAGGCGTTGCCGAAGCTGGAGCGCCTCACCTTTGCCGGATCGACCGCAGGCGATACCGCGATGGAGGCCATCGGCCAGCTCACACAGCTCAAGGAATTCCGCACCTGGCACACTGCGCAGACCCAGGCGGGCAACGCGCATCTGCTGAAGCTCACGAACCTCACCGGCCTGCGCATGGGCCAGCGCCTGCCGAGCTGGGGCAAGGACTCGCCGATCAGCTTCGATGAATCGACGATGGCCACACTCGCCCAGATCAAGACGCTCGAATCCCTCGAACTCACCGAAGCCCGCCTCAGCGCGAAGATCATCCCGTACCTGAAGGCGCTGCCAAAGCTGACCAAGCTCAAGATCGAGACCGTGGACATCTCCGCCGCTGACGTGGAGGCGATTCAGGCCGCGCTGCCCAACTGCAAAGTGGACTTCAAACCCATGAGCGAGACGGACAAGGAAGCCATGCTCACGAAGAAGCTGCGACTTTAAAATTCCGCCAACCGCTCACGATACACTTTCCGCGCATGTTCATACGCCGCCACGGCATCGTCGTTCTCTTTCGGGTCGATGAGCGCCTCCTTCTGCGACCAGCATTGATCGACACTTTTGAGACACCACTCGAGGCTGCGTTTCTCGCGGATGGGTTTGTCATTCACGATGACAAAGATGGGATTCGTGTGTGAACTGGCGCGGATGCGCAGGGCCACCCAGCAGCTCTTTTCGATGGGCACTTCGAAGCTCAAGTCCCGTGACGTGCCATCAGCGGTGATCGTTTGCTTTTGCACGGAGACACCATTCACGAGCACCTCGACTGGCACCTCTCGTGTGCTGCCGATGCGGGCACGCTCGATGTCCCAAAAGGGCTTCTGGCCAGTGGGCGCGTTTTGGATGTCGGGGTGCGGTTGTTCATCGAGCCGCGCAGCGACTTTGGCGCTGAGCTTGATCGTGGAGGGCTTCGCGAGCTTGAGTTCGCTGCCGTTCACACCGAGTTCGAGATCGTTCGCCTTGAACTCCATGAGGTGGCTTTTGCCATCGCTGACATAGGCGCGGCCCGAGCGGATGCCCTCGCACCACGCATCATAGCTGAGCCGTCCATCCAGCTTCACATAGGCGCGGCCCAGGCCCACGCGCTCGCCGTAGATGCAGGGGAAGTCGGTCTCGCCGCTGATGCGTGTGCGGAAGCCAGCATTGAGCGTGTGATACCAGATGTTCAGCTCCCAGGTGTGCGGCGTGTCCACCATCGACATGAAATCCACGGCAGGCACGGGCTTGCCAGACGGCCCCTCGACCAAGTGCGTGACATCGACGATGTACTCGCAGGCACCGATGCCATTGAAGGGCGGCACGATGTAGTTCGGCAGTTCGTCCGTCGCGCTTTGCAGGCCGAGTTTGTACTGCTGCCCGCGTGCGGCATCGTTTTCGGCGAGCGGTTGCAGGCCCCAGCCGCTGTGCGCGGGGCCGGTGAGCGCGCCTTGTTTCTTCGCCCACTTCAGCGTGTTCAGGCAAAGCGTGGGCCAGTGCGCGGTGCTGTCGCCGCCGGGATACATCTGCTCCTTGAGTTTGAGGAGACAAAGGTGGCCGCTCTTGTGCGAACCAAATCCGCTGACCTCGACATCGTAGCGGATCAGGAAGGGATGGCGCGATTCCTTGTCCTCCGTGCCGGTGAAGAACTGCTTTTGATAATCAAAGCACGGCCCCCAGGTGAGGTTCGCGCCGATTTTGAGATCCTCGCCCATGCAATGCCGCGCCATGTCCGGCGCATGGACGCCCATGGTCGGCTGCGAGTAGTGCGCGCAACCCGCCGCGTGGATGTGATGATCGCCACTCCACCAGCCGAGCTTCGCGGGATCGACCCAGCGCTTCACTTGGAAACTCAGTGTCGTGTCTTTGCCAGAGATGGTTAGCTTTCGTAACTCCGCGACGGATTCCGGCCCGCGGCGAAAGGTGACATCGTAGCTGCCATCCGGCAGCCGCAGCGACTCGCCATCGGCGCGATACACCTGCGGGTGGAAGAAGAAGTCCGGCGCCACACGCTTCACCTGAGATGGATACACACGCTCGGCGGCATCTTTGATGAGCAGCTCGGCCACGCAGGGCTTCCCGTCTTCATCCACGATGCTCAGCTTCACCTCGCGCGCTGGTT
>JBIKIA010000560.1:0-3552 GCA_044361885.1 Prosthecobacter sp.
GGCCCTCTGCGAAAGCACACTTGCCGGTGTGGTGAAATGGTAGACGCGCTAGACTCAAAATCTTGTATCCGTGAGGATGTGTCGGTTCGAGTCCGACCACCGGTACCACCCCCTGATTTATCAGGGGTTCTCGTGTCTCTGCGGGATGCGCACGCATGACTTGGTTTCTGTTGGGCAAAGATTGTCCTGCGCCTTGCGCATGGTGGAGACGCGGTGGATTATGGCGTATCTCCCTCTGCCATGAATCCGCGTCACATTCCCCTCATCCTCGTTTTCCTCGGTCTCAGCTATGGCATCTGGCACTACCATTCGGATGCAGGCCGTCTGCGTCAGGAGATGGACCAATTGAAGGCCTCCCATGAACTCGCTCTTCAGGCTAAGGATGAGGAGATGCAGCGCACACTGTCCGCCCAGAACGCCCAGCATCAAAAGGCGCTCCAGGCCGTGAATGATGAGCATGACAAAAAGCTCGGCGAACTGCGCAGCGAGCAACGTCAGCAGATGGCGCGGGCCTACAAGGAGTTTGAAAACATCTTCACCGGCAACAAGCAGACGCTCGACTACATCGCCGCTCTGGAAGCCAAGATGAAGGCCGGGCAGACGCTCTCTAAGATCGAACTGGAGAAGATGGTCATCATCGCCAACGGCGTCAGTTTCCTCCAGAAGCAGTATCAGAAGCCACTGCAGGAGTTTGCCGCTCTCCAGGATTACTTTGAAGACGTGGCCAAGCGCCCGAATGAGAAACCCGCCACACGCTTCGGTTTCTTCAAACGCATCTTCAGCAAGAACTTCCGCGAAGCCGAGAAAGAGCATCTCCGCGAAGAAGGCGCACGCCGTGCCTTTGAAGAAGCACAGGGCAAGTTTGATGGCGTTTATGCCTCGGCCCAGAGTTCCATGAAGGCCGTAAATCTGGATACCAACGCTCTGCTCAAGAAGCTCGACGATGTCATCTTGGCCAAGCAAGACGCGAACGCGGAAAATCTCAGTGCCGAGTTCGCCAAAGCTCGGTCCGCCCTGCGCACGCACCAGGAGATTCTCGATTTCGACCCCGAGGTGCCGACGCAGGCTCCGAAGGTGCAACCATGATTGGAAAGTCGGGGAGGTAACATTCTACCAGCCTTGCCTCGGCTCTGCGTCAAGGCTTCTCCATGACCGTGACTTGGTCCTGATACAGCCCCACCTCGTGGCGCTGCCCGTCCTCCGTCCAATCATTGAACTGCTCCACCACGCGCAGACCTTTGGCGGCAATCAGCGCATTGAGTTCGCTCGTCGTGGCATCGCTGCGCCAGCCTCCACTATGCCCCGCAGCCGTGCCGTGGTGGATGACCGCACGCCCTCTGGGTTTCAGCACCCGCTGAAACTCTTCCAAGTATGAGGCAATATCCACCAAGTTGATGTGAACAAACACATCGAAAGACCAGATCACCTCCACACTCGCGTCGATCACACCCGGCAGGTTGTTACCTTGATTGATGCGAAATCGGGCAGAAGTCGCAGCAAATCGCTTCGTGCAGAGATCCACACAGGTCTTCGATAGATCAATGCCAGTGTACTCTCCGGCGAGCGGAATCAAATGCTGTGTCCATCGTCCTGCTCCCGGTCCAATCTCAACCACGACGCTGTCAGCGGGCACCCGAGGCTTCAGCACCTGTCTGACAAGAGATTGCTTCCATTCTTCAGTGACGGTCCATTCTTCCCCGCCTGCCGCCCAATCCCAGTGATCCCAGATCTCCGCATTCAGGTTGCGGCTATTGATGCCCGGCAGTCCTCGATTTTTCCGTAGCGTCTGCATCGCCCCGAAGGCCCTGTTGCCCAGCCCACCACCCATGTAGTAGGCTCCCAGCAGAAGACTATAGACCCATCCATTTTCCCTCAGTGTCAGACCCAGCACTCGCAATTTGCTAAGAAGAGGCACCCGGCGACGATTGACCACCAAGTCTTTGGGGGGGATGACCTTCTTTGGCTGTTGGCTGCCTAAATTGCCTAAAAACGTGGATTGCAGATGAGGTTTGAACGGGGTCGTCTCTTGGGAAGAAGGCATCGGCATGTTGATGGCGTGTGTTCTGAGTCTGGTCAGAATACCCATCGGGAGGCCGGGCAGGTCCGTCCATGGGGTGAAACCCCACCCTTCTCTGAGGACGGCCTACTTCTTCACCGAGCGGAGGTCCATCTCGCAGTCAGCATCGGCTGGCACCGGCTGGCCGATAGACTCGACGGGATGGGTGTAGAGGTAGCGCCAGACATCCTCATGGGCGAGTTTGCCATCGGCGGTTTTCACGGATGCGCTGCCGGGAGTCACGCTGGAGTGGGCACGCTTGTCGTCGCCTTTGACATCGCCGTCAGTGATGAGCCTGCGGGTGTTGCCATAAGGTGGCTTGCTTTGATCGACATTCACGATGGGACCGAATTCCGCGAGGCCAAGCAACTGCCAGGAGCGGCAGTAATGATCGCCACTCCAGCCACCATCCAGGATATGGCTGAAGCCGAAAAATCGGTTCGCCGGAGTCGCTGAGGGCAGGCCCTGCCAGGTTTGATAATTGTCACGCGGGCCGCAGAGCATGACGACGCGGTCCACCTTCTGATGTTTGGCGAAGCGAGCCGCCGTGGTGCTGCCATGGGAGGCCCCGGAGATGATCACACGGTCCCAACGGATGCCTTTGCCATCGGCACTGATGAAATGATCCCAGCGGCCCTGCGGATTTTCTTTGGCCAGATGCTTCACGAACTGATAGGCGCGCTCCATCATGCCATCAGGCTTCGGGATACTTACAGTGGGGCTGAAGTCCTCGCCTGTGGCGGCTTCGAGGCGGATATCACCGATGTAGTTGACATCGGCAGGCGTGGGTTCCTTGCCGAATTTGCCAAACCAACCATTGGCATAATGAACCTGGATGGCATGGAGTCCGTAGTTGTTCAGCCGCTCAAAGAGGTTGCCATTGTGTCCCATAAGCCAGATCACCAGCTTTCCCTGCGGAGCGACACGGGTATCGACGGAGGCGTTCTCTTCGTCGGCGGGCTTGCCTTTCTTTTCAAAAACAAACTCGATCTCAGGATGCGGCTGTGCATGGGGGTCAATGACACTAGCGCGGGCCTTCAGGAGGTAGCGCTGGGGTGCAGGGTCGGAGAACGTGAGGGCATCGTCGGCATGGACGAGGGCGCTCAAAAGGAGAAGTAGGAGAAGGCGATGCATGGGGATAAATTAGGATAGAGTGCGGGTGGCGGTGACCCAGGAAGTATCGCCGACATACTGGCGGGCTTCCGCTGCGATAGCTGCGGCTTGGACGTCTGTCTCGGTAATGGCAAAGATGGTGGAACCGGAGCCCGACATGAGGGCGGCGCGGACGCCACTGTGCTCTAGGAGCCAGTTTTTCAGTGTGGGGAGGAGGAGATATTTCTCAAAGACGGGCCGCTCCAGGCCATTCACCATCTCGCCCCAGGGGCAGATCTGCGGGGAATAGAGGACGCCGGGGAGTTCTTTGGACGTGGACCAGTTTTTGTAGGCCCAGGGGGTAGGGATGGAAAATGGCGGTTTGATGAGCACGAGCGGGAGCT
>JBIKIA010000561.1:0-3548 GCA_044361885.1 Prosthecobacter sp.
CCGCGCCCCGCACATGAAGCGCCCGCCGATCCTCAGTGGCGAAGACCTCGCCAATGTCGGTCCTGTCTCCGTGCTCCAGGACCTAGCGATGATGTCCGCGCTCGGCATCCCTCATGTGGAGCGGAACGGGCATCATTACTTTCGGGGGCTGAGCATGTATTCGCCAGAGTTTCAGGCGGAGGCGCTGAGGTGTCATCCGGGCTACTATCGTCGCCACGAACTGGGTTTCCCGACGCTGGAGGTGCAGGACGGCCTGCTCGATATGACATCGGTGAATGCCGCCCCCTTTGGCTGTGCCATCCCCATCGACGCCACGCAGTTCACGCCGCTGAAGACGTGGATCATGAGCGGTGGGATGGGCGAGCTGGGGTGACTCGCACTTTTCCCGTTTCCTTGCGCGCCTTTGCGGCTAATCAAGACGCATGACCCACGCCGAAGCCGCCGCCCGCGCTGCCTTTCTCCGCACTGAACTCGAGAAGCACAACCGCCTTTACTATGTCGAGGCGCGGCCTGTCATCAGTGATGTGCAGTTCGATGCGTTGCTGAAGGAACTTCAGGCCATCGAGGCGCAGTTTCCTGATCTGCTGACGCCGGACTCGCCGACGCAGCGGGTGGGCGGTGCCCCGTTGGAGGGCTTCACTCAGATCCGGCATTCGGTGCCGATGATGAGTCTGGACAACACCTACTCGGAGGAAGAACTCGCCGCCTTCTTTGCCCGCCTGCAAAAGGGGCTCGGACGCGAGCAGATCGACTGCGTGATCGAGCCAAAGGTGGACGGCGTGGCCATCTCGATCCGCTATGAAAATGGCGTCCTCAAACATGGAGCGACTCGTGGTGATGGCCAGACCGGCGACGACGTGACGAACAACCTCAAGACCATCCGAACCCTGCCACTGCGCCTGCCCGCCGATGGCCCGCAGAACTTCGAGGTTCGTGGAGAGGTCTTCATGCCGAAGGCGGTCTTCGCCAAACTCAATCAGGAGCGCGAAGAGGCTGGCGAGCAGACCTTCGCCAATCCGCGCAACTCCACCGCGGGCACGCTGAAGCTGCTCGATCCCAAGATCGTGGCGAAGCGGCCGCTCGACATCGTCTTCTACGGCCTCGCCGATGTTTCGGACATGCCCGTGCAGTCGCAGACCGATATGCACGAGCTGCTGAACCGTGCCGGACTGCGCAAAGCCGACCACATCTGGCGTGCAAACAACGCCGAAGAACTCATCGCAGCCATCCGCGACCTCGACGCGAAGCGGAAGTCGCTGCCTTATGAAACCGATGGCGCGGTGATCAAGGTGAACAGCTTTGCCGATCAGCGTGAGTTGGGCTTTACCAGCAAAGCGCCGCGTTGGGCCATCGCGTATAAATATCAGCCCGAGCAGGCAGAAACCAAGCTGATCGCGGTGGACATCCAGGTGGGACGCACTGGCGCTCTGACGCCTGTGGCGCGACTGGAGCCCGTCTTTGTCAGTGGCAGCACGGTGAGTAATGCCACGCTGCACAACTTTGAAGAGATCGAGCGCAAAGACATCCGAATCGGCGACTTCGTCATCATCGAAAAAGCCGGGGAGATCATCCCGGCCGTGGTGAGCGTCAAGACCGAGAAGCGCACGGGAGCCGAGCAAGTGATCACTGTGCCCACGCATTGCCCGATCTGCGGCACGGGCGTGAGCAAGGATGAAGAGCAGGTCGTCATCCGCTGCCCGAATCCGCATTGCCCGGAAGTGGTGAAGCGCCGCATCGAGCACTTCGTCAGTCGTGCAGCTATGGACATCAGCGGCCTCGGCGAGTCCGTCGTGGCGCAGCTCGTCGAGCTAAAGCTCGTCCGCGATGTCGCTGACCTCTATGCTTTGAATGAACTCCTGCTCGCCCGGCTGGAGCGCGTCGGCACGAAGAGCATCGACAACTACCTCAAGTCCATCGAAGTCAGCAAAGCCCAGCCTGCTGCGAAGCTCGTCTTCGGCCTCGGCATCCTGCATGTGGGCGCGGGTGGCGCCCGCAAGCTCCTGGAGCACTTCGGCAGCATTGACGCCGTCGCCGCAGCCAGTGTCGAGGAACTCATCCAGTGCCCTGACATCGGCGATGTGGTGGCACAGAGCCTCTTCGCGTGGTTCCGCGACGAAGTGAACGTGGATCTCCTAGCCCGCCTCCGCGTCAGTGGCCTGACCTTTGCCCAGCAGGAAGTCGTGGCCGCCAGCGACAAGCTCGCCGGCACCACCTGGGTCATCACCGGCACCCTCAGCGAGGAACGGGAGAAGATCGCCGACACCATCCGCAGCCATGGCGGCAAAGTCAGCAGCGGCGTCAGCGGCAAAACGACCTATCTGCTCGCTGGCGAAGACGCGGGCAGCAAACTCGACAAAGCCACCAAGCTCGGCGTGAAGGTCATCGGGGAAGGGGACTTCTGCGCGATGATCGGCTAATTCGGCGCGATCCCTGGAAATTCGTCATTCGTCATTCGGATTTCGTCATTCGAGCTTCCGCTTCCCCCCCTTGACCCTCCCCCCCGTCGCGGCTACTAGCTCCGCCCCTGACCCCGCCTGCCCACTGATGTCCATCGAACGCACCCGTAACTTCTCCATCATCGCCCACATCGACCATGGGAAGACCACGCTCTCTGACCGCCTGCTAGAGGCCACGAAGTCCATTACCGTGCGCGAGCAGCAGGATCAGCTCCTCGACAGTATGGACCTGGAGCGCGAGCGCGGCATCACGATCAAGGCGCACCCTGTGTGCATGAATTACAAGGCCAAGGACGGCCTGATCTACAAACTCAACCTGCTCGACACCCCCGGGCACGTCGATTTCAGCTACGAAGTCAGCCGCTCCCTCGCCGCGTGTGAGGGTGCCCTCCTGCTCGTGGATGCCAGCCAGGGCGTGGAAGCCCAGACAGTGGCGAATTTGAACCTCGCGATGCAGCAGAAGCTGCACGTCGTGCCCATCATCAACAAGATCGACCTCCCCAGCGCTGATGTCGAAAAGGTGAAGAAGCAGCTCGAGGACATCCTCCAGCTCTCCGCTGACGAAGCCGTGTCCGCCAGCGCCAAGATGGGCATCGGTATCATCGACATTCTGGAGGCCATCGTGGCCTACATCCCCGCTCCAAAAGATCCAGGCGATGGCTACCTGCGTGCTTCGGTCTTCGATTCCATCTTCGATCCGTATCGCGGCGTCGTCAGTTACATCCGCGTTATGTCGGGCACGATCGTTCGCGGTCAAAAGGTGCGCTTGATGGCTTCCGGCAACGACTCTGAAATCAAAGACCTCGGCACCTTCCGCCCGAAGATGGTGCCTTGTGAAAAGCTGGAGGCAGGAGATGTCGGCTACATCATCGCCAACGTCAAAACCACCGCCGATGTGAAAATCGGCGACACGCTCACCGAATCCCGCAAACCCGCCCCGGAACCGCTGCCTGGGTTCAAGGAAATTCATCCGCTGGTCTTCAGCGGTATTTATCCGGTCAGCACCGACGACTTTGAGTCGCTCAAGCTGGCCGTGGGCAAGTTGCAGATCAATGACGCAGCCTTCACCTTCATGGCTGAAAGCTCCGCCGC
>JBIKIA010000563.1:0-3542 GCA_044361885.1 Prosthecobacter sp.
CCCGACAAAGCCGCCATCCTCGCCAAGAACAAAAACACCATCGACAAGCCCGAGCGCTTCGACGGCACCAAGATCTACCCCGGCGCGCTCCTGCTCATGGGTGACGTGGTGGAGTGACCTGACAGCGCCAGCGGCAAACTCAAGAGCGGTGACCGCTGGCTCCCTCGCCCCGGCGGTGCATCTCGCACTCTCCCAGATCTCATTCCGGGGAGAGGGTTGGGGTGAGGGGCTGACCGCTTGCCGCATCGAGTCAAAAGTTCCTTACCCCCAGAGATCGGGCCTTGGGTGCTCGCATGGAGCGCCAAAGGCGCACCCCATACCAGCCTGGGGCGATTCAGCCCCAGGTTCCCGAACCACCCTCCATCCGCCAGGGGCGTGGGCTGAAGGCCCGGTGCCATGCGCGAGACGTCTTGAGCATGGGTCGGGCTTTCAGCCCTCCACCTGAGCGGGCAAGGGGTTGGGCCTGGAGTTCCTGGGCCGCTGGCCCAGGCTGGTATCAGACGGGCACCTTGGCCCTGGGAACCCCCAGCGAAACGCGGCGATGTGTGAGCCTCCAGATACACCCCACCTGAGGGCCTGCGGCATCCAAACTCTCCCCGCCCCGCCCGTCGCCGCTTCTCCAGCCTCGGCTCGGGGGCTTTGGAAGAGTCAGAGAGCGAATGCCATCCATCTTTCAAATCCAATGCTTGGTGCTAGCATCTAATTGTTGCGCTGTAGCCATTGGTCCACAGATATCACCACACGCTTCACAGCCTGTAATGACGAAGTGAGAAGCTCGCTCACGAATGAGCCTTCCAATGGAATTTTAGTGCCGTCGGGTAACGATCTTGCCGTAGCAAGGATGGGGATGCCTTCTGCCTGTCCACGAAATTGCTCATCACTGCAGCCATTGTGATGAAGTAACAAATTCCTAACAAGCGCAACCGCTTCAAGATCATAAGAAGCCATTGCGTCATCGATATCCGACGAGTCAAAGTGAAATGCTAGAGCATACTCCACCCTCAAGCCTCCCATGGATGCAAAACCTCCTTTGAGGCCATTTTTGGGTGTCATTCTGGGAACTCCTCGCTGATCCTGCGCCAAGTGAAATATGCGTGGCTTGTTAGTATCTTTATCGACCTTTTTTAGCGCAAGACGATCTTCGATCACAGGCTGAGTACACGCGATTTTACATACCTGTTTTAGACACAACTCCATTGCTGCTGAGGCATGGATTACAGCCGAGCTGAGAATGGCATCAAGCCCTCCTTTCAGCGGGAAAACTGGGTATCGCTTCATTGCATTCAGCATAAATTGCCCTGCTTGGCCATAGAATCGACGGGTTGGTCCACCCTCATGCTCTTCATCTAGTCGAATCTGTTCCAAAATATAGTGTTGCGAGCGTGCAGACCGATAATCGTCAATCAGTTCGCCACTCGGTAGCTCTAGGCCCTGTGCGGCCTCATTTTCCACGTCATAGTTAGCCATAGCCTCTGCCCAAGCCATCCTTGCGGCGACTCCAACGAAACACGCAGTTGAAAGGAGAGACTCATGCACTCTATGCATATTTTGATAATAGTTATGTGCAGCTTTATCCAGAGGCTTTTGGACAGTGATAAGGTCCTTTGCTTCAAGGATGGGAAACCAAGCTTCGAAAAAATGAGCGTCGTCCATACTCCGTTATTCCCAAAAGGAGTGGAGTAGGTCAAGACCGAGCGCCTGAATCCAGAATACTATTATCGTTTTGTTCAGGGTGTGTCTCCTGCCCCTCATTCACCACCGCTCACAAACTGAGGCATAGATCATGCCTGCATCTGACGTTTCAGCGGCCATGCACTCGCTGTCTCCTGATTTCCTCCACCTGAACCGCCGCGACTTTTTCCAGCGCTCCAGCGGGGCTTTGGGGGCGGCGGCTTTGGGATCACTGCTGGCGCGGGATCTGCCGGCGTCGGAGATCTCGGCGGCTTCGCGGCCGCATTTTGCGCCTCGGGCGAAGAATGTGATCTTTCTGCACATGATCGGTGCGCCTTCGCAGCTCGATCTCTTTGATGACAAGCCGGCGCTGCGGAAGCACGACGGCCAGAAGTGCCCGGAGGAGATGCTGAAGGGGAAGCGCTTTGCCTTCATCGGTGGGGAGATGACGCTGGCGGGCTCGGCCTACGAGTTCGGCAGGCATGGTCAGAGCGGCGTGGTGATGTCGGAGCTGCTGCCCCATCTGGCGACGGTGGCAGATGACATCTGCCTGCTGAAGGGGATGCACACGAACGAGATCAATCACGCCCCGGCGCAGATGTTTCTGCACACCGGTTTCGGCCAGGGCGGCAGGCCGAGCATGGGCTCGTGGGTGACCTACGGCCTCGGCACGGACAATCGCGATCTGCCGAGCTATGTGGTGATGCTTTCCGGCCCGCCGGGAGGTGCGGGCACCTCGTTGTGGAGCACGGGTTTCCTGCCGAGCGTGTATCAGGGCGTGCAGTTCCGCAGCAGCGGTGATCCGGTGCTCTTCCTGAGCAATCCCGAAGGCCACAGCCGTGGCGACCGACGTCAGGTGCTGGATGCGGTGAAGTCGCTGAACGAGCAGAACCTGGGCATCGTGGGTGATCCCGAGATCGCCACGCGCATCAGCCAGTATGAGATGGCGTATCGGATGCAGGCCAGCGTGCCGGAGCTGATGGACATCTCGAAGGAATCCGCCGCTACGCTGGAGATGTATGGCGCGCAGCCGGGGAAGGCTTCCTTTGCCAACAACTGCCTGCTGGCGCGTCGGCTGGTGGAGCGCGGGGTGCGCATGGTGCAGCTCTTTGACTCCGACTGGGATCACCACGGCGGTCTCGACAAACGCCTGCGTGCCAAGGCGAAGGACGTGGATCAGCCCATGGCCGCGCTGGTGCGTGATCTGAAACAGCGTGGCCTGCTCGATGAAACCCTCGTCGTCTGGGGCAGCGAGTTTGGCCGCACGCCCCTGCGCCAGGGCGTGGATGGCGATGGCAAAAAGACCACCGCAGGCCGCGATCACCACAAAGACGCCTACACGATGTGGATGGCCGGCGGCGGCGTGAAGGGCGGCACCACCCACGGCAAGACCGACGAACTCGGCTTCAACGCCGTCGAGGGGGCGGTGCATACCCACGATCTCAACGCCACCCTGCTGCACCTGCTTGGCCTCGATCACGAACGCCTGACCTTCCGCTACCAAGGCCGCGACTACCGCCTCACCGATGTGCATGGGGAGGTGGTGAGGCCGATTTTGGCGTGAGCAAAGTAGCCCTCTCGCTCCTGCGAGAGGAGCTGGGGATCTTGTAAGCTATTGGAGTGCCCGAACTCCGCACATGCTGTGAGCTGGCGGTGGCGCTGAGCTCATCTCGCGGAGCGGAGATGGCTACTTTGCTGGCGCTCACTTCACCGTCAGCCAGACCTGAGTCGTGTCATCGAGCTGGCTGGAGCCGCGTTTGTTTTCGCCGCGCAGAGGAGCGGTGGCGGGTTTGGAGAGGATGGGGGCATCCTTGGTCCAAATCTCGATCTGGATGGCTTGGCCTGACTTCATCGCATTCGTGGCGGCTTGG
>JBIKIA010000564.1:0-3537 GCA_044361885.1 Prosthecobacter sp.
CACTCAGGCCAGATTCACTTCGACCTCGACGTGCATCGCCTGGGTGGCGTTCATCGGGCCGTCGAACTGGCCGGTCAGTGGCGCAGCGTCTGAGTAATCGCACCCGGTCGCGATCTTGATGTGGCGTTCGTCCGAGAGGGTGTTGTTCGTCGGATCGAGCCCGAACCAACCTTTTCCAGGCACGAAGACCTCACACCACGCATGGGTGGCCTGAGCACCGCGCAACTGATTGCCGGGTCCATTGTAAAGATACCCGCTGACGTAGCGCGCCGGAATTCCGAGTGAACGGCACATGCCGATCATGACATGAGAGAAGTCCTGGCACACGCCCTGACGATTCATCATAACCTCGCGCATGTGAGTGGAGACGTGCGTCGTGTTCGGTGCATAGGCCCAGTTCGTGTTGATGTGGCCCATGATGGCCACGGACGTCTCGAAGACATCATCACTGGCGGCTTTCACATCGAGCGCCTCCTTCCAGACCTCGCGGTTGATATCGACGTAGGTGCTGCTTTTCAGCAATGGTATGAGGAGGTCGTCCTCCATCTGTTTGAGGCTGGCAAAGCTCACACCGACCGGTTTCCCCTGCGTGTATTGGCTGCTAGTCTGGACTGTGATCTGTGCCTCGATGCTCAGGCCGTTGTGTGGTTCGGCGATGTCGAACCAATGGACATAGTTCATCCAGTCATCGCGATAATGCTGGAGACGCACGGGAGGCTGAACATTCAACAGGAAGAACTCCATGCGGGTCGCATCATCCGTGGCGGGATGCAGGCGCACTTCATTGTGACTGTCTCGCACGGGAGAGCGGTACACATAACGGGTGCGATGGAAGATGCGGAGGCGCATGGACGGTTCTCGATTCGCTGTTCTCAGTTGTGTTCGGAACAGCTCTATTTCATGGACTAGATCCCGCCCGCAGAAAACTGCGAACAGAGAACCGGGAACCAGGAACTTATTGTTGTTGCTGCTGCATTTGCAGGTCTGCTCCGGCGAGAGTGTGAAAGGCACCGTGCGCGAGGACAGGAGCGGCTGCGGCGATCTCGGATTCTATCGGGGTGGCATCCGAGTAGCGCACGAAGGTCTCGTAGATGGTCTGTCCGATGTCGTTGAGCTTCTCCTGAAGGCGGTCGATGTATTCGTGCAGTCCCTCTTTGAGCACGTCCGGCATGGTGATGTAGGCGATGTCTGCGCGCAGGCGGCCACAGGCTCGGATAGGCGACTTCATGTCATCGAGTCTGCCGCTTCCGCACAAGGCAGTGAGTGTGTTGTGCAACGCCTCGACACACCAGGCGACTGAGCGCGGGAAGGTCTCGTCGAGGAGGAGGTATTCGATGATTTTGACGGGGTCTAGCTTATTGCTGCTGTAAGCTTGGAAGGCATGCCAGGCGGAGCAGGAACGCAGCAGTGCAGCCCAGCGAAGTGGGCGGGCGAGCGGGCTGGGCGGCATGTCCAGCGAGATGGCGGAGCAGGTGTCGATGAGGCGGCTGGTCTTGTCCGCACGCTCGATGCACATGCCAAGGCGCAGGAAATACCAGATCTCATCTCGTGGAGTCGTGGAAGAGGCGATACCCTGGAACTGATAGGAAGCGATCAGCACTTTTTCATAAAAAGCAGCGCTTTGATACCGATGCATGGCCGCTGCTTCCGGTGACTCGAGAAAGAGCCGGAGACTGTTGATGCACTCCCACATTTCATCGGAGATCTGGTCTCGGATCGTGCGGGCATTTTCACGCGCCGTGCGGACGCAGTTGAGGATGCAGTTCGGGTTCTTCGGGCTCAGTGCCAGGAAGTCGGCCACAGTGGCTCCTTCAGCCTCGGGATGCGCGGCGAAGTACACTTCCTCATCACCTGTGGTCATGAGGAGCGGCCCCCAGAACTGGGATTCATCCGCAGCCTCTGCCCCGGCATCGAGGAGGAGGTCCTGCGTGGATAAAAGCAGGCGGGCGAGGTTTTCGGCACGCTCCATGTAGCGTGCCATCCAGTAGATGCTGTCTGCGACTCGGCTTAGCATGATCTAGAAAGGGGAAAGGGATGATTCTGGCGTGGTTGGATCTGGCTTCACTCGTCGTCCCAAAGGACCCAGGTGTCTTTGCTGCCGCCACCTTGGGAGGAGTTCACCACGAGGGAGCCTTTCTTCAAAGCCACTCGTGTGAGCCCGCCGGGCACCACGCGGACGCGGTCGCCGTAGAGGACGTAGGGGCGGAGATCGATGTGGCGGCCTTCGAAGTGATCGCCCTGGAAGACCGGATGCCGCGAGAGCTGGAGCACGGGCTGGGCGATGTAGTTTCGTGGATTCGCGGCGATGCGTTTCGCGAATTCGTCCTGCTCTGCCTTCGTGCTGTGCGGCCCCATGAGCATGCCGTAGCCGCCGGATTCGTTCACCGCTTTGACCACAAGGTTTGGCAGGTTGTCGAGGATGTAACCACACTCCTTCGGATCAACTCCGAGGTAGGTGGGAACGTTCGGCAGGATGGGGTCCTGATCGAGGTAGTATTTGATCATCTTCGGCACGAGGGCGTACACCGCCTTGTCATCCGCAACGCCGGTGCCGATGGAGTTCGCCAGGGCAACGTGACCTTGCTGATAAGCGCTGACGAGGCCGGGCACGCCGAGGAGCGAGTCCTTTCGGAAGACGAGCGGATCTAGGAAGTCATCGTCGATGCGGCGATAGATCACATGCACCTGCTGGAGGCCATGGGTGGTGCGCATGAAGACGCGACCATTTTTCAGGATCAAATCACGCCCTTCGACGATGGGCACGCCCATCTGTTTCGCGAGGTAGCAGTGCTCGAAGTAAGCGCTGTTGTACACACCCGGAGTGAGCACGACGATGTTTGGATCGATCACACCGGGAGGAGCCAGATGGGCCAGCGTCTCCCGCAGCATGGAGCCATAGGCATCGACAGGGCGCACAGGCAGGCTCTGCAGCAGGCCGGGAAAAGTGCGCTTCATCGCGTTGCGATTCTCGAGCATGTAGCTGGCACCGGAAGGGCAGCGGCCATTGTCTTCGAGCACGAAGTATTCACCCTTGCCATCCCGCACGAGATCGGTGCCGCAGATGTGGATGTAGATGCCGTGCGGAACTTTGATGCCTTTGAACTCGGGGCGGTAATGACTGGCGGAGAGCACCAGTTCTGCAGGCACCACTCTGTCAGCCAGGATTTGCTGGCCGTGATACACGTCATTGAGGAAAAGATTCAGCGCGGTGATGCGCTGGATCAAACCGGCCTCGACGCGTTCCCATTCCTTGTGCGGGATGATGCGCGGCATGAGGTCGAAGGGGAAGATCCTCTCCGTGCCCTGGTCATCGCCATAGACGGTGAAGGTTACGCCCTGGCGGAGGAAGACAGCATCCGCCGTGCGTTGGCGGGCGGCATACTCACCTGGGCTGAGTGTGCCGATGCTATCCATAATGCTCTCGTAGTGCCCCCGTGGTGATTGGGGCGCTGAGAACATTTCATCAAAAAAGCTACCTGGTTGGTAGTCGTCGAATAACGAAGACATACTTACCTATAAAGCAGAGCGCGTGCCAGA
>JBIKIA010000643.1:0-2992 GCA_044361885.1 Prosthecobacter sp.
ATCCACGAAGCAGCTTTTTGTCCCTCGCCTATCCACTGCAAGGAACGCCGGACTGTAGCGTGTGGGAGAATCCTCACCTATTTGAACGCCGCAATGGCAAGACCGGACAAGTTGACAGCTTGTTGTGTGATGCTTCTGGCACGCTGGTTTATCTTTGCAAAGACCCTCTTGGTTCCAAAACTGACGCTGAAATGAATGGCGATTACTCCAAGTAGTCAGGCAGATCGTCACACCTCTTCCAGCATCATCTTCGCGTCGCCAAAGGTCTTCGGGCGCACGTCCATTTTGTCCATCATCGACATGAACAGGCGGCAGAGCTGGCGCTCGGGTTTGTCTTTGTAGTCGAGTGCGCGGCCGGTTTTGAGCCGCCCTCCCGCACCACCGAGGACGATGACCGGAAGCTGATCGTTGTCGTGCTTCGCACCGGCCATCATGCTGGAGCAGTGAATGAGCATCGTGTTGTCGAGCAGCGTGCGCGGCCCCTCTTGGATCGTGTTGAGCTTTCGCGCAAGATACGCGAGTTGCTCCATGAAGAACTGGTTCACCTTGAGGAAGTCCTCGCCGTCGCTGTGGCTGAGCAGGTGATGGATCATGTAGTCGATGCCGTGTCCGGCCTGCTGCACGCTGGGCAGATTCGGGAAGCGCAGGGCGCTGTGGTCATTGTTGAGCTTCAGCGTGGTGATGCGCGTCGTGTCCGTCTGAAAACCGAGCACGAGCAGGTCGATCATGAGCCGCATGTGCTCGCCGATGTCCTGTGGAATGCCGTCGGCGGGCCGCTTGATGTTCGGTTTGTCCAGCGTGGGCCGCCAGCCTTGCAGCTCGCCGCGTTTGCCCGCGTTTTCGATGCGCTTCTCCACCTCACGCACGCTGTCGAGATACTCGTCGAGCTTACGCTGATCGCTGGCGCTGATGTCGCGGCGCAAATCCTGCGC
Source organism: Prosthecobacter sp. (assembly GCA_044361885.1). Lineage (GTDB taxonomy): Bacteria > Verrucomicrobiota > Verrucomicrobiia > Verrucomicrobiales > Verrucomicrobiaceae > Prosthecobacter. The sequence goes on from JBIKIA010000643.1 coordinate 933, forward strand.
ATCGGCCAGAACGGCATCCAGCACGCTTTTGTCCGCCGGTGATGCATCGTCTTTGAAGAGCCGGTCAAAGGCCAGCGCTGGATAAAGCTCCAGCGGCGTCGGTGTGGTCGGCGAACTCCACGAGATGTGCGAGCTGTAGAGCATCGAGTAATTCTTGTGTACCGACGGATTCGACTTCTCGCACGCGAGCACGAGGCTCGGAACCTTCGTGCTGCGGCCATAAGTTTGTGCCAGCATCTGATCAAAGCTCGTGCCCGATCGAATCTCCCCGCCCGAGGCAATCGGAGCGCCGGAGAGCATGTTTCCCGTCTGCGAGGAGTGGATGTTCCCCTTCCGCGCCTCCTCATGATAAAGGCCTCGAACGAAGAGCAGCTTCTCGCGGAAGTCATTCAACGGCGCGAGCACCTTACCTAGCTCCATTGCTTTTCCCTCGCCTTTTGCCCACCATTCCTTCGAGTGAAAGCCATTGCCGGAAAACGTCACGCACAGCCGCAGCGGCGCTTCGCTTGCCGGGCGGTTCTTCTTCGGTTCATCGCCCCAAACATTGACCGACTCCATCCACGGCAGCGCCATGCTGACGCCTGTGCCGCGCAGGAAAGCCCGACGAGAGTAGCGATGGGGGCTCATGGGAAAAAGCAGCTTGGCTATGCGATCAATTCAGGAATCGCACGTCCGTTCTCGACGATGTGAACTGGCCGACCATTGAGGTCGTTGAGCGTGACCTTGCCGTAGTCGATGCCGAGATGATGATAAATGGTGGCGAGAAAGTCACTGGCGTTGCAGGGGCGCTCGACCACGTCTTCGCCGCGCTTGTCGCTGGCACCGATGACACCGCCGGTCTGAATACCGCCACCGGCCCAGATGTTCGTGAAGGCGCGTGGCCAGTGGTCGCGGCCCGGTTGCAGTGTGCCGGTGGGACCGCTGGCATCGCCCGCGCCGGTGCTGCGGTCGAAGCTGATCTTCGGCGTGCGCCCAAACTCGCCCGTGACGACGACGAGCACCTTCTTGTCGAGTCCACGAGCATAAATGTCCTCAATGAGCGCGGAGACGCAGCGATCATAGGTCGGCATGCGGAAGCGCAGCGCTTCGAACTGATGCTGGTTCACGGCGTGGTCATCCCAGTTGTTCACGCGACCGCAGAGCGGACCGCTGAGACTGCTGGTAACGATCTCCACGCCAGATTCGACGAGACGACGCGCGAGAAGCAACTGCTGGCCCCAGCGATTGCGGCCATAGCGGTCGCGAACTGCTGGATCTTCTTTGCTGAGATCGAAGGCATCACGTGTCTGCGGATTCGTGAGCAAAGTAGCGGCTTGGGATTCAAACTCATCGAGAGCGCCGAGTTCGCCTTCGCGATCAAAAGCACGTTCCATCTTGTCGAGGCTCTTGCGGAGAACGATTCGGTCGCTGAGACGGCGATTTTCCGACTCGTCGGCCAGACCGATGTTCGGCACCTGGAAGTTCGGTCGATTCGGATCATCACTCACCGCGAAGGGAGCGTACGCATCGCCGAGATAAGCGGGGCTCGAGTATTCACCCGACGCCGCTGGCACGCCAATGTAGTTCGGCAGCGGGTTGGTGCGCCCGCCTTCTTTGGCACGCAGGTAATGCGCCACCGACATCCAATCTGGGAGACGCGGCTTGGGTTTGTCACGAGTATCCTTGTCACCGGAAAACATCTGCATCGTGCCTGCCGGATGACCGCCTGCGGTTTGATTCATGGAGCGCAGCACCGTGAACTTGTCCGCGATCTTTGCGCTCATGGGCAGCAACTCGGTGAAATGCGTGCCTGGAATCTTTGTGCTGATTGTCTTGAAGGGACCACGATACTCGCTGCTCGCATCTGGCTTCGGATCATAGGTGTCGATGTGCGATTGACCGCCCGGAAGCCAGACCATGATGATGGATTTGCGCTCGCTATTCGGCAGGGCTGCGTTCGCCGCTCGCAGTTTGAGCAGGCCGGGCCAGCTCAGCGTCGCAATGCCGGTCAAACCAAATTGCATGAAGCTGCGACGCGAGAGCGGACCGGCGCAACGAACGAGTGATGGGGGCTGAATGAT
>JBIKIA010000179.1:0-8754 GCA_044361885.1 Prosthecobacter sp.
ACATGTGTGAAAACCTACGGGCTGAGATGCGCTGCTTTATCCCTGAGAACGACTACTTCGCGCCAAACGCCACGAGTTCCTTCCCTGCGGCATCCCACACGCGGAGCAGGCTGTCTTCGCCGCCGGCGATGATGGCGCTGCCGTTCGGGACGCTGACGGCGGCTTGCATGTAGTCGGGGAGATTGGCGATGGCGCGGACTTCGGTGCCGTCGTCGGTGACGATGCGGACGCGGTTGTCTCCAGCACTCGTGACGATCTGATTCGTGGCCCCAATGAATTGGAGTGACGTGACTTCCTTGGTCCAGCCTTCGATCTTCTTCTTTCGCTCGCCGATGATCATGTCCCAGGTCGAGACAACACCGTCCGCGCCAGCGGTGGCAAGCACGCGGCCATCGCTGCGGAAGGCGACGCCCATGACATGATGCGTGTGGCCTTCGAAGAGGTTCGTCTGTTTGCCGGAGGCGATGTCGGTGACACGCGCGATCTTGTCGGCAGCACCGGTGGCGAGTCGTTTGCCATCGGGCGAGAAATCGAGGCAGAGCACGGTGTCGGTGTGCTTTTCCTTCCATGTCTGCGTGGCCTTGCCGGTCGCGACATCGAAGATGATGACATCGCCGGTGCGGGAAAGCTCGCCGCCGCCAGTGGCGAGCGTTTTGCCATCAGGACTGAAGCGCACGGCGTTCACGCGGTCGGCGAAGAGGCCCTTCGGGTCGATCTTGCGCTCCAACGTCCAGCGCGGCGTGCTGCCGACGGTCTGTGTGAGTGCTTTCGTCGCCACAAACGTGCCATCGGGCGCGGTGGTGATCGTGGTGGTCGGAGCGACGTTGCCGCTGCTTTCTTCGATCGGCGTTCCCGTGGCTGCGGCCCAGACGCGCAAGGTGCCATCTTCAAACATGGACGCCACGCGCTGTGCATCGGCGGAAAAAGACACAGCGACGGGCTTCGTGGTCGTTTTGGTCAAAGCCAGCTTCAAAGCGGCAAGGTCGGCAGTGGCCTTGTCCTGCGTGGTTTTGGCAGCAGCGATGGCCGCATTCGCGGCAGCGACAGCTTTCGCGTTCGCGGCCTTCGAGTCGGTGATGCGCTTCACATCATCCTCGGCGTCTTTCACATTGCTTTCGGCAGCGGAAACGGCGGCAAGCGCGGAAACCTCGGTCATCTTCGCGGTGATGAGCTTGTCCTGCGCATCTTTGAGCTGCTTGTCGAGCGCGGCATCCGGTTTGCCAGCGGGAACGGCTTTGATCTTCGCCGCGACCTCATCCACGGCCTTCTGCGCGGTGACTTTCTCCCCGGTGGTGGGTGGCACGAGCTTTTGTTTTTCAGGCAGCACCTTGCTCATCGTCACGATGGCTTCCTTGGCTTTGCCCAGCAGCACGTCGAGCGCCTTGTCCTGGGCTTCGATGCGCGTGATCTCGCTCTTTTGGAAAGCCGTCTCCAGTGTCTGTGCCGCGATGATCCAGTCCAACTCCGCCGTCTTCTTTGTTGCCGGCACACTGCCCCGAAGCTCGATGACTTGTTTCGCCGTCGCCGCATCCCAAACGCGCACGGAACCATCGGCGCAACCGATGACGACCTGCTTGCCATCGGCAGACATGGCACTGCTCAGCACGACCACTTTGCCTGCGGTGGTGATCCTTTTGATCAAGTCGGCACTCGCTGGAGGCGAGACAGTCTTGGCAGCACTTGCCGCCGGTTTGCCAGCTTCCAGCTTCCAAATCTTCACCTCACGGAAACTGCCGCTTGCCAGCTTCGTGCCGTCGGGACTGAAGGAAAGCGACTGCACCAGTGCCCGATGCGCCGCGCCGTTCTTTTCCGCCGGATCGCTGATCTGCGCCACGAACTGCCGCGTCGCCAGGTCATAGAGGTAAATCTGGTTGGAGCGCCCGCAGGCCGCGTAACGGCCATCTTTCGTCATCGCCACGCTGTAGATCGGATCGACGCTGGCCGAGAAGGCTTTCAGAACCACCGCGCGCTCCTGCTGCACGGAAGCTTTTGCGCCCTGATCAATCCATTGCTTCAAAATCGCGATCTCCGCTGGAGTCAGGTTCACCGCGCCGGATTTGTTGTTCGGCGGCGGCATCTCCATATCTTGCGTGTGCAGGGACGCCGCCACGACGAGGCTCTCCGCGCTTTTCCCAGGTATGATCGACGGCCCCGCTTCGCCACCTTTGATCATCAGTTCCGGCGTCTCCATGTTCAGATCGGCCTTCGTCGTGGTCTTGTTGTGACACGAGATGCAGTTCGTCTTCAGGAACGGATAAACGTCCTTGTAGTAATCCAGATCGGCGGCCAGGGCGACGGTCGAGGAGCAAAGAAGAGCGAGAAGGACGTGCTGTTTCATCACTTGCTGGCGGTTGTGGGTGATGCGGGCTTCACGCTCACGCGGATCGGCTGTGAGATGAGGATCTCGACGGTGTCAGTTGGGTTGGCCGTCGTCGTCACGCTCTTCATTCGCGTGGTGGCTGCGGTCATGGCGGCTTCAGCCTGCTTTTGCTTTTCGGCGGCTTTCTTCGCTGCTTCAGCATCAGTGGCGGCGAGCTTTTTGGCTTCGGTGGCAGCAGCGGCGAGCAGTTGTTCGGCTTTCTTTTGCTCGGCTTCGGCCAAAGGCACTGCTGCAGGGTTGTAGCGGTATTTGCAGATGCCTAGGCTTTGCAAAGCGAAGGTGTAATCGCCCGGAGCGATCTTCAACTCGGCGAGATTGAGCACCAGCTCGTGGGTGGCAGCCTTGAGCGGAATGTCGAACTCCTTGATGGCGCTGAAGCCTTCGCCGTAGGCCTTCACTTTGATCGAGGTACCATTGAACTCATTGCGCCAAGTGAGCTTGAGCGGGATCTTCAGCGTCTCGCCCGCCTTGGCTTCGAAGACCTTGTTTTCGGCGAGCGCGATGGTCAGCGGTGCTTGCTCGGAATCGGTGACAGAGACAGGGATATCCGCCATGAGGCGCGGGGCGGGGATCTCTCCCTTCGCGTCCTTCACGGGCCATTCCATGCTCGCCACGCGCACGGGCCGTACGACCTCTTTTCCACCGATGACGGCCTTGCCGATGATCTTCGCGAGCGAGAAGCCACGCGGGGCTTTTTCATCCGCCGTGAGGATGAGGTGGCCGTAAGGCTTGCCCTTGCCGATCTTTAAACCGGCGGCGCTGACGCCCGGTGGCAGGTTTTCCATGGTGATCTCGATCTCGCCATCGAAGCCATCGCGGCGTTGCACCGCGACTTCAAACGCACGCGAATCGCCCAGACGGAGGGACATCGGCTTGGAAAGCGAGGCGCGGTCGCCATTACGCAGCGTCATGTGAACGGCCCATGCGGCGAGCGCGAAGTCGGGCATGGCCTGACGAACGATGAGTCGATAGATATTGTTCGCGTCAGTGCGAGTGCCACCGAAGAGGTCGCGCACTTGCAGGCGGTAGGTGCCGTCCTCCTTAATCTCAAACTTGCCCATCACATCCGGTGAACCGGCGTCGTAAGGCGGGCCATCGTAGGAGTAGCCATTGCTGGTGGTCTTCATCGGCGGTGCGATGTCATAGAGTTCGGCCACATCGGTGAATTTGCCGTCCTTCACCTGCTGCACGAGCACGAAGGGATCGGTGTTCAGCCCAAGACGTTCGCTGGCGACCTCCACCCACCACGTCTCGCCTTTTTTGGCAGTGAACTCGAAGGTGTCCACATCCGCCGCCGGATAGAACGCACCCGCGATGTCGCAGGGCAGCGCGATCTTCTGCGCGTCCTTGTTGTTCGGCTCGGTTTCTTTGGCTGGAGCCGTCGCGGCAAGACCTTCTGGCGGCCAGGACATCGAGCTGACTGTCGCCGTCTGCGGTTGTGGCTGCGCGGGGCTGTTTTGCAAAGCGAGGCGATAGAAGTGCCGCTCGCCGCCCTGATAGGTGAGATCGCTCACCTTGATGATGTAAGCGCCATCGGCAGGCGGTGTGAAGTCGATGATGCCGCCCTTGCGGTTCACTTTGATATCCGCGCCTTTGCCATCCGCGAGGATGAGCACCGGCGTGAGCCGCGAGTCAATACCCACCGCCGCGCAGTCGATGGCGATGGCCTGGCCCTTCACGCCTTGGAAGGAATAAAAGTCCACCGCCCGCTTGGTCATCGTCGCATTACAAATCGTGCCCACGGGCAGCGCCATCGCTGTCTCCACCGTGTTGTTCGCTTTGGTGCGCACGACTTCAGGCAGCTTGTTCACTGAAAACGCCCGCACTGACGACACACCCAGCCGCGACAGCACCCGCGCATCATAGACACCCACCGGCGCATCCGGCGCGATGCTGACTGCGAACTTGTTCGCTGCTCCGGCGATCGGCTTCGCGGTGACCTTCGGAGTGGAGAAGGTCAGTTCGGTCACGTCCTCGATGCTTTCACCGGTGATCGTGACTTCGACATTCGTGCCCACCTGACCACCCATCGGCATGACGGTGAGCAGGCGAGGCAACGGCAACGTGACCTGCTGAGCGGAGGCCGAGGCGGCAAAGAAAACAAAAAGGCAGAAGAGACGTGGAGACATGACTCGAAACCTACGTCACCAGATGGCCGGTTCTTGATCCAGACTGGTAGATGTGCCAGATCGCCCTCCTGTTCGGTCTGTGGGAAACACTCAATCTGCTTTCCCTGGAAGGGGAAAGCCTTGCTTCCACGAGGCGCGACACCTGCTGACGCAACGCTTGCTCCGAGGCCGCACGAAGGCACGACTCCCCCGTGGGGACTTAAACCGGGTCATCCACTCCATGCAGGCATTTCATGCTCACGGGCGGTGGGCGGGGCAAACGCGGGTTGCGTCCTGGCAGGGGGCGTGCTTCATCCGTGTCACCCACCTCATGAGCACCACCTCTTCTCTTTGGACCCGTTTTCAGAAGTTCTTCGTCCGCTACCCCCAGCTCGGCTTCAGCATCGATATCAGCCGCATGGCTTTTGAAGAGAGTCTCCTCGACTCGATGGCACCTTCCATCGAAAAGGCCTTTGCCCAGATGAAGGCCCTGGAGGCCGGTGCCATCGCCAATCCTGATGAAGGCCGCATGGTCGGCCACTACTGGCTGCGCAACTCCGCCCTCGCCCCCGCCGACCTGCGTGCAGAGATCGACGAAACACTCGAAGCCACGCTGAAATTCGCCGCCGATGTCCACAGCGGCGCCATCACCGCCGCGAATGGGCAGAAGTTCACCCGCGTGCTCGTCGTGGGCATCGGTGGTTCGGCACTTGGACCGCAGCTTGTCGCCCAGGCCATCACGCCCGCGAACCCGCCGCTGGAGATTTCCTTCTTTGATAATACCGACCCCGATGGCATGGATCGCATCGCGGCGCAGATCGGCGCAGAGCTCGCCACCACCGTCACCCTCGTCATCTCGAAGTCCGGCGGCACCAAAGAAACCCGCAACGGCATGTTGGAAGCCGCCGCCGCCTACAAGGCGCAAGGCCTCGACTTCTCCAAGCACGCTGTCGCCGTCACCGGCCCCGGCAGTGAGTTGGACAAATACGCCACCGCCCAAGGCTGGATGACCCGCTTCCCCATGTGGGACTGGGTGGGCGGACGCACCAGCGTCATGAGCGCCGTCGGCACCATCGCCGCCGCGCTCCAGGGCGTGGATGTGCGCGGCTTCCTCGCCGGAGCCGCTGCCATGGATGCGGAGACGCGCAGCCGTCCGGCCAAGGAAAACGCCGCCATGCTCGTCGCCCTCATGTGGTACAGCGCGGGCAAGGGCAAGGGACTGAAGGACATGGTCGTGCTGCCTTATAAAGACCGCCTCGTCCTCTTCTCCAAATACCTCCAGCAACTCGTCATGGAGAGCCTCGGCAAGGAGCACGACCTCGATGGCAACGTCGTGAACCAGGGCATCGCCGTCTATGGCAACAAAGGCAGCACCGACCAGCACGCCTACGTGCAGCAGCTTCGTGATGGCGTGAACAACTTCTTCGCCACCTTCATCGAGGTCTCCAAAGACCGCGACACCGTCGGCTTCGAGGTCGAGCCCGGTTACACCAGCGGCGACTACCTCCAAGGTTTCCTGCGCGGCACCCGCAAGGCGCTCGCCGACAAAGGCCGCGAGTCCATCACCCTCACCATCTCAGAGGTCAGCGCCTTCAGCCTCGGCCTGCTCGTCGGTCTCTTCGAGCGCGCCGTCAGCTTCTACGCCACCCTCGTCAATGTGAACGCCTACCACCAGCCTGGCGTCGAGGCAGGCAAGAAAGCCGCCACCGACTTCCTCCCGCAGATGTCCGCCATCCTCGCCGCCCTGACCAGCACCGCCACCACCGCCGAGGCCCTGGCTGCGAAAGTGGGCATCGACGACGAAGACGCCTGGCACATGCTCAGCCATCTCGCCGCCAATGGTCGGTCCAAACTGACCCCTGGCGCTACTCCGGCAGAGGATTCCTTCGCCGCTTGAGAGCACCCAGGAGGCCTTCTCTGATGAACGCTCCTCCGCCATGTCTTCCCTACACTCGCCGCCCTTTGCCGTGCTGCTGCTGGCAGGCGGACATTCGCGGCGTATGGGGCGGGACAAGGCAAAGCTGGAATGGCAGGGCAGGCCGCTTTGGCAGCACCAGATCCATAGGCTGACGCTGATGGGGGCAAGCCGTTGCCTGGTGGCTTGTCGTGAGGAGCAGCAATTGCAGGACGAGGCGACTTTGCCCGGATGGGAGTGGCTCTTTGATCCGCCGAGGGATGAGCAGGGGCCGCTGGGTGCGGTGGAGCGCGCGCTTCGTCTGACCGCACTGCCTCTGGTGGTGCTGGCGGTGGACATGCCCTTCATGACACCGGAGTTTTTGCGCCAGGAGCTGCTTGCCAGGATCACTGCCGGAAGGGGGTCGTTCTTCCGCTCGGCGCAGGGCATCGAGCCGATGGCCGCCTGCTATGTGCCGGCGATGCTTCCGGTGATGGAAAGGCGGCTCGCCCGAGGTGAGTTTGGCCTACAAAGGCTGATCGAGGAATGTGTGGCGCAGGACCTCGCTGGCATTCGCGAGCTGCGCGCAGAGGAGATGCCACTCTTTGCCAATCTGAACACGCCGGGCGAATGGGGGCAAGGCCAGACCCCCATCATCGCCTGATGAGCGGCCCATGGCGAAGACCCATCTGACCCTTGGGCCATCCCTGCTGAAGATTCTTTTATAGGCGTCTGATGGAATCGTGATTGCCATCCGTAGCGGAGCACTCTATTCCATCCGCGCCGCTCAACGGCATCGTCATGGAAGAACGATTTCCCCTCACCTACCAAATCGCCTGCATCGCACTGACCGCACTCTTCGTGTGGTCCTTCAGCGTGGCGCGTGAACCCCGCCAGTGGCGCCGGCTCTTCCAATCCATGTTCTCCAAGGGGGAAGAGTTCTCCGTGAACAAAAACAAAGTCATCGACGAGAGCCTGAAAAAATACGGCATCACCATCGCCATGATCATCCTCGTGGCAGATGTGGCCTGCTTTGTTGCCATGGTGACCTACAAGGAGCGCATGCGCGCCAAGGAATTGTCCGTCGAGGACTGGAATCGACTCCAGGAGCAAAGCAAGATCCAGGGTTCATCCCCCGGTTCCGGCCGCGCAGGTATCCAGTAGTCCTGCATCTGGCAGTGCCACCCCCTTCCCTCGCCGACTTCACTCCCCATGAATCACGGCCTCGGACTCCTCGGCATCCTGGTCTTCATCGGTCTCGCCTGGGCGATGTCTGAAAACCGCCGCCACTTCCCCTGGCGCACCGCCCTTTCCGGGCTCCTGCTCCAGTTCATCCTCGGCTGGATGATCCTGCGGACCCAGACCGGCGGCTGGTTCTTTGGCAAGATGGACGATGCCTTCCGCAGACTGCTGAGCTTCTCCAATGAAGGCGTCAGCATGGTCTTCGGCCCTCTGGCCAACGAGAGGCTGATGACCGAGAAATGGGGGCCGGACAATGCCTTCCTCTTCGCCGTCACCATCACCGGCACCATCGTCCTCGTCTCCGCCCTCTCCTCCCTGCTCTACCACTACGGCATCCTCCAGGCCGTTGTCCGCGTCTTTGCCTGGATCATGCGCCGCGTCATGGGCACCAGCGGCAGTGAAAGCCTCGCCGCCGCCGCCAATATCTTCATGGGCCAGACCGAGGCCCCGCTCGTCATCAAGCCCTACCTCGCCACCATGACCCGTAGCGAACTGCTCGCCCTCATGATCGGCGGCATGGCCACCATCGCCGGGGGCGTCCTCGCCGCCTACGTCTCCTTTGGCATCTCCCCCGGCCACCTGCTCACCGCCTCCGTTATGAGCGCTCCCGCAGCTCTCCTCTTTGCCAAGATCCTCCTTCCCGAGACCGAGGTCAGCGACACCGCCCACGGCACCGGCCGCGACATCCAGCGGGACACCGTCAACGGCCTCGACGCCGTCTGCCAGGGGGCCAGCGATGGCATGAAGCTCGCCCTCAATGTCATGGCCATGCTCATCGCCTTCGTCGCCCTCGTGGCCATGGCCAATTACCTCCTCTCCTTCACCCTCGCCCGCATCGGCATCGCCGACCCCAAGCCCCTGCAAACCCTCCTCGGCTGGGTCAATGCCCCCTTCGCCTGGCTCATGGGCATCCCCTGGAACGACTGTCAGGCCATCGGCAGCATCCTGGGCGAGCGCATCGTGCTCAATGAATTCATCGGCTACCTCAGCCTCAGCAAAGCCCAGGGCCTCCACCCCGACAGCATCGCCATCACCACCTACGCCCTCTGCGGCTTTGCCAACTTCGCCAGCATCGCCATCCAGATCGGCGGCATCGGTGCCCTGGTCGAGTCCCGCCGCGCCGACCTCGC
>JBIKIA010000102.1:0-11724 GCA_044361885.1 Prosthecobacter sp.
TCACCAGTTGGGTCGCCTCACTCGGAGCCATGCAGCGTGATAACCGCAACGGTCAGTCCGAACTTGGTCTGCTCTTTACCCTTACTCTCAAAGACTTCCCCAACCTCACCATCCCACTCGATATCGACCCCAACCCTTCGGGACGCGGTGGCAATCAGTAAGGCTGGAGGTGCAGAGTTTTGGAGGATACCGCAGCCTTTCTTGACCAAGTGTTCAGTCAGCATTTAAAACTGAGCACTGCGAACTGAGGACTGGAAATCTTAGCGCATCCGCCTGCCTCCGAGCTGGCCCCATTTCATCGAATATAAAGTTTCCAGAGACGCCCTTCCCGCTTTTGGTAGCTCACCTCACCCCCTTCTCCCCCTTTTCATGAAGCTCACCATCATCGGTTCAGGTTACGTCGGACTCACCACAGGTGCCTGCTTTGCCGAAGTCGGACACCACGTCGTCTGCGTGGACAATGACCCCCGCAAAGTCGAAACCCTCCTCGCCGGCCAGATCCCCATTTATGAGCCGGGCCTCGAAGCCCTCGTGAAAAAAAACGTCGCCGCTAAGCGCCTCCGCTTCACCACCAGCACCGAGGAGGGTGTCGATCATGGCGAAGTTCTCTTCATCGCCGTTCCCACCCCGCCCCAGCCCGATGGCAGCGTCGATCTCACCTTCATGGAAAAGGTCGCCCGCGAGATCGCCCAGTTCCTCGACTCCTACCGCGTCATCGTCGATAAAAGCACCGTCCCAGTAAAAACCGGCGAGCGCGTCGCCCAGACCATCCGCCGCTATGCCAAGCCCGGCGTCGAGTTCGATGTCGTCAGCAATCCCGAGTTTCTTCGGGAAGGCAGCGCCGTGCCCGACCTAATGAAGCCCGACCGCATCGTCATCGGCGGCAATACCGACCGCTCCATCGCTCTCATGCAAAAAGTGTACGAGCCCTTCGCCGCGCCCGTCCTCGTCACCGACATCAACAGCGCCGAACTCATCAAGCACGCAGCCAACAGCTTCCTCGCCCTCAAAATCAGTTACGCCAACGCCCTCTCCGAAATCTGCGAAGCCAGCGGAGCCGACGTCCTCAAAGTCGCCGAAGGCATCGGTGCCGACAAACGCATCGGGCGTGACTTCCTCAACGCCGGCCTCGGCTATGGCGGCTCCTGTTTCCCGAAAGACATCGCCGCCTTCATTGCAATCGCCGACCAGCTCGGCACCCCCTTCACCCTCCTGAAGGAAGTCCAGCGCATCAACCAGCACCAGCTTGATCGCTTCATCGAAGGCATCCGCGAAGCTCTGTGGGTGCTGAAAGACAAAAAACTCGCCGTATGGGGCCTCGCCTTCAAGCCGAACACTGACGACGTCCGCTCCTCCGTCGCCATCACCCTCGTCGAAAAGCTCGTCGCCGAAGGCGCCATCGTCTCCGTCTATGACCCCAAGGCCATGGACAAAGCCAAAGCCCTCCCCGTCGCCTCCAAGATCACCTTCGCCACCAGTCCCCTGGAAGCCGCGCAAGGAGCCGAAGCCCTCATCATCGCCACCGAGTGGCCCGAGTTCGCCTCCGTCGATCTCGCAGAACTCCGTACGACCATGCTCGCCCCCATGATCTTTGATGGCCGGAATCTCATCGACCCCGTCGCCGCCGCCGACTTCGGCTTCCAATACCGAGGCATCGGCCGGGGTGTGGTAGAGACACGGGCGTGAAATAACAAGGGGGCGCGGATGTCCTCATCCGCAGGTATTCAAATGCAATGAACCCGACACTGTCCCTGCATCACCATCCATGACGAAACGCACAGTAAAGCGCCTGAATTTAGCCGTGCTCGTGGTGATTGCAGGGGTTAAGGAGGACGCTAGATACTGAACCGGGATGGCTGGAGCGATGCGACCACGCGACAAGCACCCCTGAACTCCGCCTTGCCCATCGCCCGGGAACGTGGCTTATCTGCTTCCGCTTTTTCCTCCGCACCTTTTGTCCCCCGTACCTGTGAACGTCCGCCGTCTCTCCGTTGAAGTCCTTGAAGCCTGGCAAAAAACGCCGCGCTATGCCACCGACCTGCTCGATGACAAAACCCGCCAGGCCGCTCTCTCCGGGCCGAACGCCGCCTTTCTCCACGACATCGTCCTCACCACCCTGCGGCACTTAAACCTGCTCGATCATTGGATCGACCAGCTCACCAACGGCAAGCACCTTGACCACCGCACCCGCTGGATCCTGCGCGTCGGCCTCATCCAGCTCCTCATCCTCGGTGTCCCCTCCCACGCCGCAGTGAATGAAACCGTCGCCGCTGCCGGACGCGCGGCCACTTTGGTGAATGCCGTCCTCCGCCGTGCCGGGCGCGAGCATGACAAGCTCCTCGCCCAGCGCCCCGCCCTGCCCCTCGCAGTCGCCTACTCCCACCCCGAGTATCTCATCCGCCGCTGGATCAAGATCATGGGTAAAGAAAAGGCCGAAGCCCTCTGCCAGTGGAACCAGACGCTCGCCCCCACCTTTGTCCGCATCAACCGTCTCCACGAAGGAGCCGATGAGCGCCTAGCTCAGCTTCCCGGCCTCACCCCGCATAACGAGGAAGACTTCTTCCAGTGTGAAAGCACCCCGCGTGAAGCCTTAAAGCAAGGCCTATGCTACGCCCAGGACCCGAGCACCGCCATGGCTCCGCGAATGCTGGCCCCGTTGCCCGGCGAGGCCGTGTTGGACGCCTGCGCCGCCCCCGGTGGCAAGACCGCCATCCTGGCCCAGCTCATGTGTGGCGAAGGAAAGCTCTTCGCCTGCGACAGCTCCGCCACCCGTCTCACCCGCCTCAGGGAAAACCTCACCCGCCTGCACGCTCACATTGCCCAGGTCCATCAGCACGACTTCCTCTCGGACAGTCCCCCACCTTTCGGCAATATCCTCTTTGACCGCATCCTGCTCGACGTCCCCTGCTCGAACACCGGTGTCATGCGCCGCCGTATCGATGTCCGCTGGCGGCTCAGCGAGGATGAGTTTGCTCCTCTCGCCCAAACTCAACGCGCCATCGTCGAGTCCGCCCTTCGTTACCTCAAGCCTGGCGGAACTCTCGTGTACAGCACCTGCAGCATTGATCCCGAGGAAAATCAGCAACTCGTCAAAGCCGTGCTAGCCGCCCATCCCGAACTCGAACTCGCCGAAAGCCGACTCCTCTTTCCCCCGAAAGACCTGACCGACGGCGCCTATGCCGCGCGCCTTGTTCGCAAAGCTTGATCACCCGAGCCCGCCCCTTCCTGAAGCCTCAGCGCGGCGATACCTGACCATTTCCCGCAAACCAAAACTGCCGCTATCTCAAAACGAGACAGCGGCAGTTTGGAATCAACGACTCAGGATTTAACGACCTCAAGCGTTCGCACGCAGGATCTGCGCGAGCACATACGGCAGTATGCCGCCGGCGCGGTAGTAGTCGATTTCGACGGGGGTATCGATGCGGACGATGACGGGAATGTCAAAGGTGCTGCCATCGGACTTGTGGACGCGGAGGGTGGCTTCGCTCATGGGCTTGAAGTCGTTGCTCAGGCCGAGGAGGTCGAAGGTGGCGTCGCTGAGGTCCTTGACCTTGTCGTAGTCGGCCTTGTCCTTGAAGTTGCAGGGCAGGACGCCCATGCCGACGAGGTTGCTGCGATGGATGCGCTCGAAGCTCTTCGTGATCACGGCCTTTACGCCGAGCAGACGAGTGCCTTTGGCTGCCCAGTCGCGGCTGGAGCCCATGCCGTAGTCTTCACCGCCGAGGATGATGCTTGGCGTGCCTGCGGCTTTGTAGGCCTCAGCAGCGTCGTAGATGCTCATCTCGGTGCCACCAGGCTGGAGGAGCGTGTCGCCGCCTTCCTTGCCACCGAGCATGAGGTTCTTGATGCGGACGTTCGCAAAGGTGCCGCGGGTCATGACGAGGTCATTGCCGCGGCGGCTGCCGAAGCTGTTGAAGTCGGCCTGAGTGACGCCGTTTTCGAGGAGGAAGCGGCCTGCGGGGCTGGCCTTCTTGATGGCACCAGCGGGGCTGATGTGATCGGTGGTGACACTGTCGCCAAAGATGCCGAGAGGACGTGCGCCTTTGATTTCAACGATGTCGCCGAGGGTCATGCTGAAGTCGGCGAAGAACGGCGGATGCTGGATGTAGGTGGACTTGCCATCCCACTCGAAGACTTCACCGACACCGCCTTGAATCTCGTTCCACTTCGGATTCTGCGAGGCGAAGTCGGTGTAGAGCTTGCGGAAGACATCGGGGCTGAGAGCGGACTCCATGGCATCGCGCACTTCTTTGAGCGTGGGCCAGATGTCCTTCAAATAGACGCCGCTGCCAGCGACGATCTCGTCTTGGCTCAAATCAATATCGACGGTGCCAGCGATGGCGTAAGCGACGACGAGCGGGGGTGACATGAGGAAGTTCGCCTTGATGCTCTGATGCACGCGGGCCTCGAAGTTGCGGTTCCCGGAAAGCACACTGGCGGCGATGATGTCCTCGCTCTTAACCACGTCTTCGATGCCGGCATCCAGCGGGCCGGAGTTGCCGATACAAGTGGTGCAACCATAACCAACGGTCTGGAAGCCAAGCTTGTCGAGTTCGGGCTGCAGGCCGGTCTTCGTGAGGTAATCGGTCACGACGCGGCTGCCTGGGCCGAGGCTGGTTTTGATGGAAGGCTTGATGGTGAGGCCGAGCGCATTGGCCTTCTTCGCCAGCAAACCGGCGGCGAGCATGACGCTCGGGTTGGAGGTGTTCGTGCAGCTCGTGATGGCGGCGATGAGCACGCTGCCGTGGGTGATGACGTCTTTGACGCCTTCCTTGCTGTCCACGGTGACTTCAAAGACAGGATAGGAAGGCTGATCGCTCGGCTCGGTGACGACACCTTGCTGCGCACCGAAGGCGGCGGCGAATGACCCGGCATTATCAGGCACGGAGTCCAGTGAGGGTGGCAGGTTGAGTGCCTCGGCGGCCTCAGGCTGCTTGCCGTAACCTTGCGGTGTCGGTTTGGTCAGCATGTCACCCCAGGTGGATTTGAGCGCGCTGACGGTGATGCGATCCTGCGGACGCTTCGGACCCGAGACACATGGCTCGACGGTGCTGATGTCCATCTCCATCTCAGTGGTGAACTCGATGCTGCCTTTCTCCGTGGGGATGCCCCACATGCCCTGCGCCTGGTAGTAGTTTTTGACTGTGGTGCAGAGTTCCTCGCTGCGGCCGGTGCCGCGCAGGTAGGCGATGGTTTCTTCATCGACGCCGAAGAAGCCCATCGTGGCACCATACTCGGGGGCCATGTTCGCGATGGTCGCGCGGTCAGTGACCGGCAGGCTGACAGCACCAGGGCCGTAGAACTCGACGAATTTGCCGACGACGCCGAGCTTGCGCAGCTTCTGCGTGACTTCGAGCACGAGGTCGGTGGCGGTGACGCCTTCCTTGAGCGCTCCGCTGAGATAAACGCCGACGACTTCGGGCACGAGGAAGGTCACGGGCTGACCCAACATGCCAGCTTCAGCTTCGATACCGCCGACGCCCCAACCAACGACGCCGAGGCCGTTGATCATGGTCGTGTGCGAGTCGGTGCCGACGAGCGAATCGGGATAATACACGCCGTCTTTTTCCAAAACACCCTTGGCGAGATACTCAAGGTTCACCTGATGCACGATGCCGATGCCAGGAGGCACGACCTTGAAGGTGTTGAATGCCTGCTCGCCCCATTTGAGGAACTGGTAGCGCTCTTTGTTGCGCTCAAACTCAAGTTCAAGGTTTTGATTCAGCGCCTGCTGCGTTCCGGCAAAATCGACCTGTACGCTGTGATCAACAACGAGATCGACCGGAACTAGGGGCTCGACCATCTTCGGATTGGCGCCGAGTTCCTTCACCTTCGAGCGCATCGCTGCCAGATCGACGAGGAGAGGCACGCCGGTGAAGTCTTGAAGCACGATTCGAGCGACGGTGAACGGGATCTCATACTCACCAGGAGCCTTGGCGTTCCAGTTGGCGAGGTTCTTCACATCCGCTTCCGTGACCTTCTTGCCGTCCAGATTGCGCAGCAGGGACTCCAGCACGATGCGGATCGAAATGGGGAGGCTGGAGACTTTGCCGACTCCAGCCTGTTCGAGTGCGGGAAGGGAGTAAAACTTGCCGGAGGAGCCGGAACCGGTGGTGAAGGTCTGAGGGGTGTTCATTGAGGGGAAGTCGAGGGAGGCGGAGAATTAGCCATGAGAGCAGGTTTGACACCTATTTTTTGGCCTTCCTGAGCCGCGGTGACGAATTACTGACCTCCATGAGGAGCTGTGTCTTTCTTGACCCTATGCCAGGAGGTCTTTCCACAAGAGGGACAATTCATGAGAGTGCTGGGATTCCCTCCCCCCTTCCAGCGGATGCCGCCGAGGTCCCAGATGGAGCGCCTGTGTCCGCATTTACAGATCACCATCCACTGCCGGGATTCGGCCTCCATGCTGGCAGCCCAGGAGGCGGGCACGAGACGGGTGATGATTTTTTGCAGCATGCTCATGGGCGGAAGTCTGCCCAAAAGTGCGGGGGGAGATCAAGCTTTTAACAGAGCAGCAGCGTGGCTAGCGGGCTGTCTTTCAAGGGGGCATTCGCGTTATTTCCCCTGACGGGCAAGTTTGGCGGAGAGCTGGTAATTACGCCGGACATGATCCCCGAGCTGTCGGGAAAGCCGGGTCTCGGCCACCTTGTCACGCGAGCGGACGGTCTTGCTGATGTCTCCGAGGGCGAAGTCGTAACGCATGAGGGTGAGGTCGTGAAAGACGGTGGTGGCGCGTGCAGGGAAGCCGCCGAGAGCGAGGTGTTTCCAGGCGAGCTTCTGCTCTTCGTGCGTGTCCACACAGAGAACGCGCAGCAGGAAGCGCAGGGAGCTGAAGGCGGGGCCGGTCCACGGCGCGTGATAGACAAAGGCGCGTGCTTTTTCATACGGCATCTCGCTGCCGTCACTCATGGCCGCGACGTGCTCGGGCGTGTAGAAATCACGGCGCACAGGGAGACGACGGAGGGCGAGCTTTTCCGGACCGCCGGGAGTGCCAGCGCGGTAGCCCCAGAGCTTTTGGCCGGGCTCGCTGAGGACGAATTCGATGAAGGCGGTGGCGAGTTCGGGATCGGGCGCGCCTCGCAACATGGCGATGGGATCGACGCTGATGGAGGTGCCGCCCACGGGCATGATGAAACCGACCCGTGAGGTGCCATCGGATGCGCGCACGGACTCCTCGGCGGAGCGCCCGTAGAAGTCGATGCACATGCCCGCTGCGGCGTCGCCGCGCAGGACATCCAGAGGGATTTTAGTCGAGGTGTCGCTGAAATAGCGGGCATTTGCGCTGATGCGCTGGATGAGTGAGAGGCCCGCCACCCAGCCGCGTCGAATGGCTTCGGGCTCGATCTCCGTCGTCTTCAAATTGCCGGGTTCTTGGGTCAGGCGGGCAAGTTCATTCTGCATCTCCTGCTGGATGAGCATTTCAAAGGCCTTCGTCACCGAACTGCTGCGGCCTGGGTCGGCGAGGGCGATCATGCCTTGCAGACGTGGATCGGCGAGATCACGCCACTGGGTGAGATCTTTCTCGATGCCGAGACGGCGCAGGACATCCCGATTGAAGACGATGCCAAAGCTGGAAAGGCAGGTGCCGCACCAGCGGTCCTTGGCATCGCGGAAGGGTTCGCCGCTGAGGTTCTCGGGGATGATGGCATCGGTGAACCATTCGGGATGTTTGATCCGAAGGGCGGCGAGTCCGGTGTTAGGACCACTCTCGGCCACGAGGGTGCCTGCCTCTGACTGGAGCTGGAAATCAAAGCCGCCGCCGCCAAAGAAGAGGTCGATGCCGATGCCGACCTTGGATTTTAGAAATTCGGTCCGCGAGGGATCATCTGCGGGCGCTTTCGGATTCAGGCAGGCCTGAGCGGCGTCGGCGGTCCAGGTGCGTTTGAGGGACTGCTCCCAATGATGCTGGAAGGCGGCCGTGTACTCGGACTTCAGCATCATGGCGATCTCCGAGGTTCCACCGGGCACACGCCAGTCGATGAAGACAGTCTGCCCCGTGCGTGCTTTCCAGTCGCGGGCAAAGGCACGCCCAAACTCCTCGCGGATGCGCTCGTGGTGCGGGGTGATGATCACCAGCCGCCGGTCAAAATGTGCAGGTGCCGTGCTGTCCCGAGGCTTCAGCACAAAGGGGCCGAGCAGACAACCCAGCATCGCGAGGGCGATGGCGGATTCTTTGCGCCGGGCGAGGAGGAAATGGAGGACACGCATGACAGGCGGACTGGCCTCCATCCAAGCGGAAACGCCGCAGCACGGCAAGGCGGTTCGTTCAGAGCGGACGCTTAGTGGGCGGCCTTTTTCTCTTCGTGACCAGCGGCAGGTTTGGCGTGGTCGTCATGTTTGGCTTCGCCATGACCTTCCGCGTGAGCATCACCGTGGCCTTTGTGCATGCCTTCATGCAGGACCTGGGTTTCCTCCCAACTGTGCTTGGCGCAGGAAGGGCCAAAAGAGATGAGAGCGGCGGCAGCGAGGAGGGTGAGGGCGACTTTCTTCATGAACAGGAGAGTGAGTGGGGGTGGCCCATCGTAGGGGCTTTTCACGCTGGCTCAAGCCTTTACTCGCTGGCAAAGAGCGGCATCATCAAAGTCAGACCCCCCACGGATGGCCAAAGCGCAGACACCGAAGCCGAGATGGCTGAAAAAACTCCTCCTGACCCTGCTCATCGGCAGCGCGGCGGTGTGGGTGTTTGGGGATGTTTACTTTAATCTGGGCAGCAATGCGGTGGCTCTGGCGGTGAGGAACAGCACGCAGCCGCTGCAAGTGCGCACGAAGCGTGGCGAGTGGCGCAAGGCAGCGGCACTGACGCCGGGAGATCTGAATCAGGCGCTGATCCAACGTCATGCCGAGCCTGGAATGCGCTGGAGCACGCTGAAAGTCCGGCGCAGTGCCGGAGTGGTGGGAAATGTGGTGCAGAAGCTCTGCGGCGCGGAGCTGCATGTGGTGGTGATCATGCCGGAGACCTTTGAATTCATGACGAGCTTCCTGCCGAAGTTTGCCGTGACGACGGCGGAGGAGCGGCTGAAGGCGGACAAACTGGACTTCGCCATCACGGCGAACTTTCGTGATCCGAAGGGGAAGCCGCTCGGCTATGTGTATCATGAAAGCCGTCAGCTCAACGCCGCCTTCAAGGAGTGGAGCGGCAGCTTCTTCGTGAAAGGTGGGCGGCCTTACTTCGGACCGAAATCGCTGCTCGATGAGGTGCCCGGCGTGATCGAGGAGGCAACGCAGGGCTACCCGGCGGTGATGAAAAACCACACGGTGTTCTCTTATGTGGATCAGAAGCCGGACACTTACTTTGATGGATCGAAGATCACCTATCGCGCGCTCGCCGGGATGCGGCGTGATGGGGCGATCGTCTTCGTGCTCTCTGGCGATGGCGGCGTGATGAACGTGAGCGAGACCGCCGAGCTGGCGCGCAAGCTGGACATCCAGCACGCGACCCTGCTCGATGGCGGACGCGCGCTGCAATACAGCATCGTGACGGAGGACGGGCCGTGGCATTTCGCCGCCGTGAATACGGAACTGGACCTGCCCTGGTATCCGCTCGATCCGCAGCGCTCGCCGGTTTTCATCGGTGTCCGCAGGCGTGCGCCGCAGATCATCTCGGTCGGCCAGCCGCCGTGATGGGTTGGAATTCGAGCTTGCCTCGGGCAGGAGGCGCGGGATGAATGCGGCCCGTTTTTCCTCATGCCATCCTCGCCCGCCATCTCCGTCGTCGTACCTCTCTACAATGAGGAGGACAACATCGTGGAGCTGCAACGGGAGATCGCCGCCGCCCTCGAAGGGCTGGATTACGAAATGGTGCTGGTGGATGACGGCAGCACGGATGCCACGGTGAGCCGTGTGCAGCGTGGTGATCGCGTGCGTCTCCTGGAGTTCGAGAAAAACGCTGGCCAGAGCGCGGCCATGCATGCCGGACTGTATGGAGCGCGCGGGGATGTGATCGTGACGCTGGATGGCGATTTGCAAAACGATCCCGCCGACATCCGAGCGCTGATTGCGAAGCTCGATGAAGGCTTCGACCTCGTGTGCGGCTACCGTGCGAAGCGCAAAGACACGGCCTTCAAGCGAGTGCAGAGCAAGATCGCCAACGCCGTGCGGTCGCGTTTCGTCGGAGACAACGTGCGTGACACCGGCTGCACGCTGAAGGTGATGCGCCGCGAATGCCGGGAAGCCCTGCTGCTCTTCCATGGCATGCATCGTTTCATCCCGGCTCTGATCGGTGGCATGGGCTGGCGTGTCACGGAACTGCCGGTGAATCACCGACCGCGCATCCATGGCGTGAGCAAGTACGGCTTTGGCAATCGCGCTGTGCGTGCCACGATGGATATGTTTGGCGTACGCTGGCTCAACAACCGCCGACGGACCTATCGGATCAAAAACGATCCGTAAAAGTTTCCGTCTTGACCATCATGGCCCGCCTCCTGCATTGTGCATTTACTGAAAAGGCGCCGCCGCTGGCATGAACTTACGCGAACAACTCCGACACATCCTTCCCGAGATCCTGCCCCAGGATCCCGAAGAGGCTATCAAAGGCACGGAGTTGATCCGTCTCGTTCGACTGCGCCTGGGCGATGACTACAGCGATGCCACGCTGCGCTATCATTTCTCCATCCTCAGCTACGACTCCACCTCGCCGATTGCCAAGGTGGATCAAGGGCAGGGCTACTATCAGCGCACCAAGAAGTCTGGCGCTATCACGGGTTCGTCACGGCTGCTCTTCGGCGGCAGTGAAGTCGATGAAGATGTGATGCAGATGCGCTTCCAGCGTGTGATTGCCATTTATGAGCGGCTCAGTCTGCTGCGCTCGCACTACCCTTTCCAGCTCAACGGCTATCAAGGGGAGCTGCCGGAAGTGAAGGGCTTGTGGGACATTCCCGACCTCGTGGCTGCCGAGTGGGATCTGGAAACGGGTAGCGATGAAGTCACGCGCTTCGATGCCGGGATGATCGAGCTCCGTCGTCATCTCGGTGGTCCTGAAACCAGCCTCACGGGTGTGCAGCTCAAGCTCGGCCTGACGCTCGACAACTGCGCCGCAGAATTCTTCCAGGCTGTGAGTGCCACACGATGGACGCTGCTGAGTGAACTCGTCATCGCCGAACCGCTCAATGACGAAGCCCTCGTTGAAGAACTCCGCAGCCTCGGGCATCAGTTTGGTGTCGGCATCAGCACTCTCGGACTTCAGTTGGATCAGCTCGACGAGCTTCCTTCTGCCAAAGAGCTGCGCGCCATGAGCATGGATCAGTTTGAGAAGGTGCAGGAAAAGATGCGTCCCCAGCGCATCACCATCGCCGCACCACGTCAGCGGATCGACTGGACGGCGCTCTCAGCTTTGCGGAAGAAACACGAGTCCGTGGCCGACATGGTCCGCTGGCTGCGCGAGTGCCTGGCGAAGATGCAGCCGCGCAGTTCGGCGATGTGAGGAGGGGGGACGGAGTTCTCAGTTCTCAGTTTTTTGGGCTGGGCGCTTGTGGCGATTCTGAGCACTTTCCTACTCCGCTGGTTCCATCGTCGCCTTCATGGAGGAGGTGCTTTCCTTCATTCGCGGATCAGCACCGTAGCCTTCGATCTGCTCCACGCGCAGCTCCGCGAGTTCTTTGTGGCAGGTGACCACGATGACGCGACCGCTTTCATCCACCTCGCAGGCCATTTTATAGGCCACCAAGACTTCGAGGCCGAAGATGGCGACGAGCATTTCCACCACATAGTCATACGTGTGGGTGT
>JBIKIA010000103.1:0-11715 GCA_044361885.1 Prosthecobacter sp.
TGGGCTATTTCGAACTCACAGCCAATTCTAGATTTGAAGCTGAAAATTCGGCACGCTATCACGCTACATTGGGACAAATCGAAACGCTCAAACCTGCTATTATGGCGTTTCACTATAGAACCACCAGTTGGCCCAGCCAAAGTGATGGACTCATTGTCTTGGCAAAACCCTTCCAAGATCCATTCACTGGATTGTTCAAAACCCATGTCGATCTAAAGGCTCTTCGTGATATATGGGGAGGTGATATTCAGTACCGCTTCCCAGCCAAGATGTCGCGAGATCCGTATGACCTCTGGTCGCTTGGGCCTGACGCGCGAAGTGGAACCGATGATGACATTGGAAACTGGCACGAACCGATGACGGCAAAACGATGAGTCCAATCTTCCAAACAACGAAAGGCTCAACTAGCTCGAGCCAAGGCTACCAAGCTTCGGACTTCGTCATTCCTTCGTCATTCGTCATTCGTCATTCGACATTCCGCTCCGGTTTCTCGTTAGTCGAGATCGTCATCGCCCTCACCATCCTCACGGTGCTCGCGGCGGCGGCGGTGCCGATGTTTAAAGGCTGGCGGGATGAGCAGATCGCGAGGCAGCCGGTGATCGAACTCGTCCGCCTCGCCAAAGAAGCACGTCTTCGTGCCATGCGGGAGAAGCGGCCCTATCAGGTGGCGTTTTATCAGGGTGGCTTTGTCGCTTCGCGTTACTTCAGCCCCTACCTTCAGTTTGCGGAGCTGTCAGAGTTCATGGAGCAGGCGGAGAGTGGGCAATTCCGCCTCAACCCGAATGCCGACGACGCGGATGCCGACCTTGATGCAGGTGCGGGTGACAAGCCGAAGACGGATCTTCCTCTCGCGCCCACTGCCCAGAAATTCGACGACAACTGGAACGAGCATTACAACCTGCCCACCGACGTCCAATACACGCTCAAGTTCTGGAATGAAGTCCAGGAGACCCCGGTAAGTGGTGAGGTGGTGAAGCTCTGGGTCTTTCAGCCCACGGGCATCTGCATCCCGCTGAAGCTGCACCTCGAACGCGAGAGCTCCATCTTCGACGTCGAGTTCAACGCCCTCACGGCAGACATTACGCGGGAGGTCGTGGATCTTAAATGAAGACAAACATGGAGCGCCGACGATTTGTCGCCTTTCAACCTCAAGGCCGACGACTCGTCGGCTGCTCCATGATGCCGATGACTCGTCGGCACTCCGGCTACATCCTCCTGGAGCTCATCATCGCCCTTTCCATCTTCTCCATCGGCGTGCTCGGCCTCGCGCGGACACTGAATGCCTCCATGGAAGTGGCGAACATTCTAAACAAAGAGCAGCGCATCCGCATCGGCCTCCGATCCTTTGTGGAAGAAATCCGCCGCAAGCCGATGACCGAGATGGCCACCACCACCACCGATCCTGCACTCGAAGTCACCTACACCAGCACCTTGGAGCCCGTAAGCCTGATCATGACACGCGGCGGCACCCTGGCTGACATGTACAATCTCAAAGTCATCGCCCTCTACACCGTCGGGGCGGAGCAACGCGAAGAAACCGTGGACGTCTATGTTTACAAACCCGCGCAGAAATAAGGTCGCGCGCCACGCGCCCGCCTTCACGCTTATCGAGATTGTCATTGCCATGACAATCCTCGGCATGATCACGGGCACCTTGTTTGCGCTCATCCAGGGCAGTGTGCGCGGTGCAGCGGAGATCGAGCGCATCCAGCGGGAGAACGATTCCATCAATCGCTTCCTCGACCTCTGCCGCCGCACCTTCACCACCATGCCGAGCACGGCGACTCTGACCCTCACCCTGCTCGATCCGAATTCGCCCACCACTTCCGGCCAGGAAATCACCATCAGCGGAGCACCGCATTCCTTTGGCTTCGGTTTCAATCCGCTCTCCTACAAGGACACCATCCTCGGACTGCGCCCCGACCCCAACGCCGTCACCGATCAAAACGGCGCGCTGCTCAACTACCTCTGCCTCTCCCGCGAAGATCTCATTCCGCAAACCGATGCCAATGGCATGGCCCTGCGCCAGGAGACCACCGGCCTCTCCGCACCTGATGAACAAGGCCGTTACTGGATGCCCCTGCTGCCAGAAGTGGTCAGCGTGAAGTGGCGCTTCTACAAAGAGGACGACCAGACCTGGCTCGAAGAATGGGATGACAGTGAGTGGCCCGCCCTCATCGACATTCAGCTTGTGATGAAGGACCGCACATTGCCCATCCGCATGGTTTACAGCGTGCCAACGATCAAGCTGGTCGTCGGCAACGGCACAACATCGACAAACACCAGCAGCTCTGCCAACAGCAACTCCACCAATCAAAACAATCAAGGTGGTGGCGGAAACAATGGCGGTGGTGGTCAAGGCGGAGGTCGCCCCGGTGGTGGCAACCCTGGGGGCGGACGCCCCGGTGGTGGTGATGGCGGAGGTCGTCCCGGCGGCGGTGGCCCTGGAGGTCCGGGGGGAGGTCAAGGCAGCCCCGGTGGAGGTCGCCCTGGCGGTGGTCAAACAGGTGGGGTGCAGAGCACTGGCAGCGTCTCGACACAACAAATATCGCCAGTTCGTTGATCACCTTCCATCTCATGAGACTTCCTTCAAATCGCAGCGCTTTGCCGTTCGGTCTCTCTCAAAAAGGCTCCGCATTGATGCTCATGATCTGGGCTCTCCTGCTCATGTCCATGGTCGTCATGGGGCTCGCTCAATTTCTCAACTACAGCGCCTCCGAAGCCATCATTGATGCCGCCGAGTTCCGTGCCCTGCACATGGCTGAGAGTGGGCTCGCCGTAGGCCTGCATCCCGACATGCGCCGTGGTGACAAAGCCCTCAAACAGAAGGTCGGCACCGACAGTGGCTTCGATGTCGTCATCAATTACGAAGGCGCACGCATCCCCATTAATCTCGTGACCGATGAACGCCTCCGCGAGGCCATCTATGATCTATTCATGCGCTGGGGTCTGAATGGCGATGAAGCAGCCATCGTCACTGAATCCCTCGCCGACTGGGTGGACAGTAACAAAGAGGCCCGCTCTAACGGTGCCGAGACCGAATATTACGAAGGCCTCGGCGTCTTTGACTTGCCAAGAAACACCGGCTTCACCCACACAGATGAAATGCTCCTCGTTCGCGGTATGGGCGTCGTGGATCGTTTGAAGCCCGACTGGCGCGAGTTCTTCTCCGTCTATGGCGATGGAACCATCGACCTGCGCACCGCCTTTAAAGAAACCCTCATCGCCGTCTCCGGCGCGGCAGAAAAGGATGTCGAGAGCTACATCCTCAAACGCGACGGTGCCGACGGCATCCCTGGCACCGAAGATGACCAGCGCATCTCCGACAGCGAAGCCTTCCGCCTCCTCAATATCACTGGCGACAACGCCCGCAGCCTCCAAGGCATCCTCACCAGCGACGACGACCTCCGCCGCATCACTAGCACCGGCTATGTCGGCGACAAAAGAAAGCAGATCATCGTCGTCGCTCGACGTGGAGAAGATCGCTCTTTGACCTATCTGGCGCGTATTGAGGAATAAGCGTGTCGTTCATGACATCCGAAACTTCGTCTTTGGGATTTCGTCATTCGTCATTTGCCCGTCCGCTTCATCTCGACACGCTCCAAACAGCCATCCCGTCCTCCTCACTGCCTCCCCCATGATCGCCTGGTTCGCCCGAAATCACGTCGCCGCCAATCTTCTGATGCTGGCGGTCATGACTGCGGGCGCGTGGACCTTGTATCAGGATAAAATCCCGCTGGAGGTCTTCCAGGACATGCCGTCCCGATACATCTCGGTGAATGTCCCCTACCCTGCCTCCTCGCCCGAGGAGACTGAGGAGACCATCGTCCTGAAGATCGAGGAAGCCATCCAGCAGGTGGGAGGCATCAAGCATGTGAACAGCACCGCTGGTAGCAGCGGAGGGAGTGTTTTCATCGAGGTGAATGAGGACGACGATCCCCGCCGCGTGATGGAGGACGTGAAGATCCGAGTCGATGCCATCTCGAACTTCCCAGCGCTCGCCGAAAAGCCGATCATCCAGCTCGACGACAGCTTCCACAGCGTCATCACCGTCATCCTCAGCGCCGACATGGCGGAGCGCGATCTCAAGCGACTCGGCGAGCAAACTCGCGATGAACTCGCCTCCCTCCCCGGCATCTCGCACGCCGACATCACCGGCATTCGAAATGAAGAGATAGCCATCGAGATTTCCGAGGATCAGCTCCGCAAGTATGGCCTCACGCTCGAATCCATCAGCCGCAGCATCCGCGAAAATGCCATCGACATGCCAGCGGGTGTCGTGCAGACCGAGGCAGGCGATGTCTCCCTCCGCACCCGAGGCCGTGCCTACACAGGCGACGACTACGCACGAGTCCCGCTCGTCATCCGCGCCGATGGCAGCAAGGTCACCCTCGGCGAGATCGCGAAGATCATCGACGGCTTCACGGAGAACCCGCTCGTCACAAGATTGAATGGCCGCCGCTGCGTCATGATCAGCGTCATGCGCGAGGGCAAACAAAACGCCATCACCATCGGCGAGCGCGTCAAAGCCTACATCGACGAGATGAACAAGAAGCTGCCCGGCGGCGTGCATCTCGACTACTGGAACGACCGCTCGAAGATCGTGAAGGGCCGCATCGACCTGCTCATGCAGAATGCCCAGAGCTGCCTCATCCTCGTCTTCATCTGCGTCGGCCTCTTTCTGCGGCTCGAAGCCGTCATCTGGGTCGGTGTCGGCATGGTCATGAGCTTCCTCGGAGCCATCGCGCTCATGCCTTACCTGGACATTTCGATCAATCTGTCCTCGCTGATGGGTTTCATCCTCGTGCTCGGCATCGTCGTCGATGACGCCATCGTCATCTCCGAGCACTGCGACCACCTCCGCACCACCACGGGCATGAGCCCGCTGGAGGCCGCCATCGCTGGCACACGACGCATGGCCGTGCCCATCACCTTCGGCGTGCTCACCACCGTCATCGCCTTCCTGCCGATGGCCGTCGATTCGTCCGACTGGGGCTCCATGTTCAAGCCCATCGCACTCATCTTCATCACCGTGATGCTCATCGCGCTGGTCGAGACAAAGCTCATCCTTCCCAGCCATCTCGCCCATCCCTTCCTTGGCCGCGCAGGTGATATGCTTGCCCCCATCCACCGCACTTCAGATGGAGCGCTGCAATGGTTCGTGCGCACGGTTTATGCGCCCGCCATCCGCTTCAGCGTGAATCATTGCTACACCGTGCTGGCCATCCTCTTCGGCGGGCTCGCCATCATCGCGGGCTTGTTCTTTGGGGGCCGTATTCCGACCACCTACTTCCCGCGCGTCGCGAGCGAACGCATCGACTGCCGTCTCACGATGCTTGATGGCACGCCTGTCGAGGTCACGGAGAAACACATCGAGCGCATCTACAATATCGCTTTGGAGATGCAGAAAGAGTATGTCGGGCCCGATGGTCGAAGCGTGGTGAAGCACGTCGTCTCCACCATCGGCACCACGCTTTCTAGCCGTGGCTCACCCTCTGGCACAGGCAGCCATGTCGGCGGCGTCACCATGGAAACCTTCGGCCCGGAGGAAAGAAGCCGCGATGCTAACACCGTCGAGATGTCCAACGAGTGGCGCAAACGCATCGGCAGCATCGTTGGTGCCGAGGAACTCACCTTCCGTGCCGAGATCATGCGCGGTGGTGATCCCATCGACATTCAGCTCACCGGGACTGATCCGAAAGAGATGCTGGCCATGTCTGAAAAGATCAAAGAGAAGCTCTCCACTTACCCCGCGCTTTTTGACATCAATGACTCCCTCGACAGCGGACGAAACGAGATCCAGCTCACGCTGAAACCCGAAGCTCAACAGCTCGGCGTCACCGTCACCGACCTCGCCCGCCAAGTGCGGCAATCCTTTTACGGTGATGAAGTGCAGCGCATCCAGCGCGGACGCAACGAGGTCAAAGTCATGCTGCGAATGCCCAAGGCGAACCGCCAGAACCTAGCCACGCTGGACACCATGCGAGTGCGCACCGCCACCGGACTTGAAGTGCCTTTCAGCCGCGTGGCAAAGGCCACTGTCGTGAAGAGCTTTACGAGCATCAAACGCGTGGATCGCCGACGTGCGCTGAACATCTCCGCCGATGCCGACAAAGCCACGACCGATGTCGCTGCGTTGCGTTTGGAGCTAACCACCTTCCTCGATGATCTGCTCGCCAACCACGGTCACATCCGCTGGACCTTCGAGGGTGAGGCCCGTTTCCAGCGCGAGAGCCAGGGGCAGATGCTGATCTCCTTCCTCATCGTGATCGCCGCCATGTATGCCATGATGGCCATCCCGTTTAAGAGCTACTCGCAGCCGCTTATCGTTCTGCTCGTCGTGCCCTTCGGCGTCGTCGGTGCTGTCATCGGGCATCTCTTCCACGGCCTGCCAGTCAGCATCATGAGTGCCTTTGGCATTCTCGGCGTCTGCGGCGTCGTCGTGAATGACACCCTCGTGTTGGTTGATGAGATCAACGACCTCAAAGCCAACGGCATGAGTCTTCGCGAAGCCGTGCAACGCGGCGGCATCCTGCGCTTTCGCGCCATCTTTCTCACCCAGATCACCACCTTCTTCGGCCTCGTCCCGCTCATCTTTGATGGCACTTGGCTGGCAAAGATGCTGCCCTTCCTCTTCAGCAGCGGAGCCCAAAGCACCCACGCCCAGTTCCTCACGCCAGTCTCCGTCGCCATGGGTTATGGTAGCCTCTTCGCCACCGTCATCACGCTCTTCCTCGTGCCACTTTGCTACCTCGCCGTGGATGATGTCGGCGCGCTGATTCGCTCGCTGTTTGGCAAAGAGCCACAGCCAAGCAATACCGAGGCTGAGTCGCTAGCCGTAGCATGAGCGTGCCCATAACCTAGCGCCGTTGTCGTTAGCCGCTAGACTGGCACCGAGAGTCTGCTTTCTCCTTTGGCAAGTTTGAGGCACACGATGGTTTTGTCCTTCTCGCGACACCAAGCGCCAGACTTCAATTGCAGACGAGAGTCCACCTTTTCCAAGGGGCCATCACCGAGCAGAGGGCTACCATCACTGAAGGGCAGTTCGACGGTGAACTCATCGCAGGCAAAGGGTGCCTTGAACGAGACAACCCGACCCTTCGCATTCAACTCGATACGCGTGAGTTCCTTCGCGGCCCAGTAACGGGCGATCTCACTCAGCTTCATCCAGTGCAGATGATTGAAGGTGGAGTGAAGCCGCTTCACCACCTCACGAAAGATCTCAAAGCCGATCTCAAGACCATTCCAATAAATGCCGGTCCAGTGGCAGACGATGATGGCAGGCTCTCCACGATTGATGACCTCCACCATGCGCCCGCGCTGCCCATCTTCCGTGATGAAAGCGTCAGCGCCCTTTGGTGTCACACAGTCCCAACCGCCCGTCCAGTCACCCGTGCAGCCGAGCACATGCACGACGCAGCGTGGATCATCGCTGTCTAAACCGGACACGTTTTGCACAAGCGGTGCAACGCTCTGATCTCCGCTGGCATGGAGATCTCTGAAGTAATGCGGGATCTCCGTCTGAAAAACACTTCGACAAGCTTCAAAGGTGGCCTGGGCGAGTTGAGGTCGTGCATCACTGCCAAAGCCGCCCGGAGTCGTCAGGCCCTCACATGGCAATCCGATGTTTTTCAGGATCGTGAGCGCGTAGCTCATGTAATCTGCGATCTCATCCACACTGCGCCCGCCGCACCATTTCCAGTTCTCCATGTAGCGCGGACTGATCTCAGGATATGGATGCCCCGTTTTCGTATCAATGATCCGAGTGTGGGTGACCATCTCTGGGTGAATGTCCCAGTTTGGCATGATGCGCTCACGCACGAGCTTGATGCTCTCCGCCAGCTCACGCTGAGTCCAGCCAGGGATTTCACGATCTAGCCGACCCACGCACGCAGGGTATGGCACGATGCTGTACTTGCCTTTCACGCCGTTCTCTTCTACCCAGTCGGCGAATTTGCGCACAAAGCTGTCCGGGATCTCATCCGGCCAGCTTTTCCAAGGGTAGTGGTCATACTTGCCTAGATTCGCAACCGCGAACTGGGGGATGGCAAACTTGTTCAAGTTCACGAGACAGGTTGAATCATCAATGATGATGCTCACCGGGACGCGGGTGCGAGGGTTAAGTATCTTCACTTCAGCGTCCTGTCGGTGTCGCTCTCCAGGCACCTGACCGAGCAGGGGTGAACTGAGAGCAAGGGCAGAAGCTTCGAGAAAACGGCGGCGGCCAATGGGCATCATGGGAGTAGATATTAGAGGAGCGGGTTCATCGCGTGGGTGAAAAACAGCGAAGTGATTTACGGCTAGGCAAAGCTGCTCATGTCAGAGAGCACATCAAAAACTCGAACCTGAAGCACAATCAGGGATTTCGTTTGAGCGAGTTTGGCTTTTCGAATTTCTGCAGGTCAGAGCCCGAAGTGAAAGCCATCCCAGTGACGACTTTCCGTTTGCAGAGCCGTCATCGGGCGGCATGACGTATCGTCCACATGACCGACGCAGACATCCAATCCTCCATCCTCGACATGGGCCGCCGAGCCCGTGCCGCCGCGCATGAACTGGTGAAGCTCAGCTCTGCCGAGAAAAACACCATCCTGATGGCCATGGCGGATGAGATCGAAGCCCGCCAGACTACGATCCTGGAAGCGAACGCCAAAGATCTCGCCACCGCCCATGAGAAAGGTTTGACCAAGGCCATGATCGACCGCCTGACGCTCGACCCGAAGCGACTCCAAGCCGTGGCCGATGCCGTGCGCGAAGTCGCTGCACTGCCAGACCCCGTCGGTGAAGTGCTCTCGGAATGGACCCGGCCCAACGGACTGCACATCACCAAGAAGCGCGTCCCCATCGGCGTCATCGGCATCATTTTCGAGTCACGCCCGAACGTCACCAGCGATGCCGCGAGCCTGTGCTTCAAGACCGGTAATGCCACGCTCCTGCGCGGCGGCAGTGAGGCCATTCACTCCAATGTCGCCCTGGCCGCAGCCCTCCAGGCCGGCGGTGAGCGAGCCGGTTTGCCGAAAGACAGCATCCAGCTCATTCCTTTCACTGACCGCGCCAGTGTGGAGCATATGGCAAGGATGGACCAATACCTCGATCTCATCATTCCTCGCGGCGGCAAAGGACTCATCGAAAAGGTCGTCGCCACCGCGCGCATGCCCGTCATCAAGCACTACGATGGCGTCTGCCACGTCTATGTCGCCCCGGATGCGGATCAGGACATGGCGGTGAAGATCATCGTGAACTCAAAGACGCAGAAGCCCGGCGTCTGCAATGCCTTGGAGACCGCGCTCGTCCATCAGGACATCGCCGCCGAGTTCCATCCCAAGCTCGCTGCCGCCCTGCGTGAAGCCCATGTCGAGATGCGTGGCGATGCCGCCTCGCTCGACCACCTCGGCAGTGATGCCAAAGCCGCCACGGAAGAAGATTGGAGCACCGAGTATCTCGACCTCATACTCTCGATCAAGACCGTCGCCTCGCTGGATGAAGCGATCACGCACATCAACCGCTACGGCTCGCATCACACCGACAGCATCGTCACGCGCAACCGTCCCGACGCCGAGCGCTTCCAGCATGAGGTGGACAGCGCCGTCGTACTGCACAACGCCAGCACCCGCTTCAATGACGGCGGCGAGTTCGGCTTCGGCGCGGAGATCGGCATCAGCACTGACAAGCTCCACGCACGCGGCCCCATGGGATTGGCAGAGCTCTGCAGCTACAAATACATCATCGATGGAGAGGGCCAGATCCGATGAACCTCGACTGGATCAACAACTTCCTTCCCAAGATGCGCTGCCCGGACACCCACCAGCCTCTGCGCTGGGCCACCGCCGAGGACTTGCAGCGCCACGGACGGCCTGCGGATGAAAAGGCGCTCTGTCGCGAAGATGGCTCCCTCCTTTTCCCGATCGACGACGGCATACCGATCCTGCTGCCGAAAGCGTGAAATCTGCGCCTGCTTCTCTTTTTTCGTGCGTTCCAGATCGCGGTGTTTATCATCCCTCCGCTTTCCCCCGAAAAAGCCCTATTCCAACCCGCATAACCATACTCTGATCCCATGAGCAATTCCGCACCCAAACTTCATAACGCGATGTGGCCCGGCCTCGTCGGCAAAGGCGATGGCGAAGGCCAGGAGCCACCGATCAGCCTGGAGCGCATGCTCGACCTCACCGCCGCCGCCGAGGTCAACGGCCAGAAGTTCGAAGGCATCGACTACTTCCTCTTCCTGCCTCACACGAACCCCGAGGCCAGCGACGACGAACTCAACAAAATCGCCGACCTCATCGCCAGCAAAGGCTTCTCCGTCGGTTCCCTCGTCGCACCCGTCTGGCCAGGCACCGTCGGTGACAGCGCCATGGGCGATGACGCCCAGCAGGAAAAATTCCTCAGCGCCGTGAAGATGGCCTGCCGCATCGCCAAGGTCTTCAACGCCCACGGCGTCCGCAAATACGGCGTCATCCGCATCGACTCCGCCGAGTTCGGCGTCGCCAAATGGCGCGAAAACCCCACTGCCAGCACTGCCCGCATCGTCGATACCTTCAAGAAAGCCGCCCAGATCGCCGCCGACCACGGTGAACGTCTCGCCGCTGAAGGCGAAATCTGCTGGGCCGGGATGCACTCCTGGAAAGACATGCTCGATGTCCTCGAAGGCGTCGGCATGCCAAACGCCCTCGGCTTCCAGGCTGACCTCGCCCACACCTACCTCTACACCCTCGGCTACAACGCCCCCGAGCACGCCCTCCTCAAGGAAGGCTACAGCGACGCCGAATTCTGGGCCGCCTATGAAACCATGACCAACGCCCTCCGCCCCTGGACCATCGACTTCCACGTCGCTCAAAACGACGGCACCGTCCACGGTGCAGGCAGCCACGACAAGACCGGCAAGCACTGCCGTGCTGACGATCCAAACGGCAAGCTCGACATCACCAAAGCCTCCGGCTACTGGCTCAAAGACGCCGCCTCCCGTGGCATGCAGCACATCTGCTGGGATGGCTGCATGTTCCCGAACGCCGTGCTCGAAACCCCTGGCACTTGGAACAACATCCTCGACGCCATGATCAAAGTGCGCAACGCCCACGGCTGGTAATCCCACCCGCCGCACAAACGCCCCTGACACCCAAAGCCCCGCCGCACATTCCGGCGGGGCTTTTTTCTTCTCCCTTCTCGTCATTGCCAAACCCCATTGGCAGCCCACATTCGGCCCTTCCCCTCCCCCCAGGAATGTCCCAAGACCTCCCGTTTCACCTCGCCATCAGCCAGGCCGTCGCCACCGACCCGCGTTATCATCCGCTGGCGTATGAATTCGTCCGCGATGCCCTGCATGTCGCCGTGAAGCACTACCGCGAAGGCCAGGAAGACCAGCACGTCAGCGGTCAGGAAGTCCTCGAAGGCGTCCGGCTCCATGCCATCGCCGAATATGGTCCCATGGCCCTGACCGTCCTCCATGAATGGGGCCTGGAGCGCGGCGAAGACGTGGGAAACATCGTCTACAATCTCATCGAGACCGGCTATTTTGGAAAGAACGATGGCGACAGCATCACTGACTTCGCCGGCGGTTTTGATTTCGAGATCGCTCTCGCGGAGCCCTTCAAGCCTGCATCCAAAAAGCAAAGCGCCTGATTGCGTGACAGAGCTTTGGTTAAAGATGCTCTGATGGTACACTCCAGTGGACTCGAACCACTAACATTCTGATCCGTAGTCAGATGCTCTATCCATTGAGCT
>JBIKIA010000104.1:0-11671 GCA_044361885.1 Prosthecobacter sp.
TCAGGCTGTCCGCCGTATTTTCTACCAACCGCACAGCGCCAGGCAGATGCCTAGCATCCCACAGCAGGCCTGTGATAAAAGCGAGCAACAGCATCATCGGAAAAGGCACTGCCACCGCTGCAGTGAAGAAGTAAACAGGCGGAAGCAGCAACGTGGCATGGTGCGCCATGGAAATGCCCGGCAAGAACTCCTGCACAACGAAGGTCAGCAGTAGCAGGAGGATGGTGACCGGGTAAAAAACCATGACTTTGGATCAATCAATTCTTGGCGGGAGGTTCTTCCGACTTCTGCACATCCAGCACAAACACATGCCTGATTTGAGATAAGTCCACGGCAGGCTCCACAACAGCTTCCCCCGTGATGTCTTTAATTTCAAAACGCTTCACACGCCCGATAAGCAAACCCGCAGGGAACACGCCCCCCTCACCAGTGGAATGAACTAACGATCCAGGATTAATGACTGCTGCACGGCTCAGAAAGCGCAAATGCAGGTCTGGGCGCAAATCAAGGCCTGCGCGTTCGCCGGAAATGATTCCCTGCTCGAGTGTGCCGTCGATTTTCGCCGAGACACGACACATCTCGTCCGTCAGTAGAATGACTTCGGCCACATGCGGTGCCATTTTGCCAGTCTTGCCGATCAAGCCCGAGGCACTAATAACGGGTGTGTCCGTTCCCAGGCCATCAAGCAGTCCCTTGTCGATGATTAGCGTATTCCACCAAGTCGAAGACACACGCTTCACCACACGAGCAGCGATCATCTTAAAGGAGGATGTTTTTTTAAAGTCGATAAGTTCACGCAGTTGATTATTCTCATCAAGTGTCTGCGTGTATTTCTGTGAAATTATACGCAGGCGTTCCACTTCGATCTGCAAACGTTCGTTATCACGCTTGAGTTCTCGTGGATCCAAAGCAGGTGCCGAGGCACTTGTTACCGCCGCCTCAATGGCCGTGCTCGAGTGAATGAAGGGAGACAATACCGCCATGACTTTGCTTTGAATTTCACGCGTCGTCGGCGTGTCGAGCGTGAAGACTGACACAACCGCCGCAACGAAGATCAGCAGCGCGAGAATGTTGAGCTTTTTCATGTGCACCTAGGCTCCGGTATGATCAGCCAGTGCACAAAGGACACTGGCGTAGATCGGCATCAGGATCAGACCTCTGTGGTGCTGACCTTTTTCAGGAACTCAAGTTCATTGAGCACGCGACCTGCCCCCTCACCCACTGCGCTGAGCGGATCCTCTGCGACATGCACAGGTAGGGCAGTTTCCTCTTGGAGAAGTTTGTCCAGACCGCGCAACAAGGCTCCGCCACCAGCGAGCATGATGCCACGGTCAACAAGATCGGCAGCAAGCTCCGGCGGACAGCGCTCCAGAGTTGTGCGAACCGCATCAATGATCGCATTCAAAGGCTCCAGCATCGCTTCGCGAACTTCCTGGCTGGTGATAGTGATGGTTTTGGGCAGGCCAGCGACCATATCGCGCCCCTTCACTTCCATTGTAGTTTCCTTGCCCAGCGGGAATGCGCTGCCAATACGCAGTTTAATTTCTTCCGCCGTGCGCTCACCGATCATGAGATTATAGGCGCGCTTCATGTAGTTGATGATGGACTCATCGAGTTCATCACCAGCGACACGCACGCTGCGGCTGTACACGATGCCACTTAGAGAGATAATCGCCACCTCCGTGGTGCCACCTCCAATATCGACGATCATATTGCCAGCCGCTTCCTGCACGGGCAGTCCCACTCCAATTGCAGCAGCCATCGGCTCTTCAATAAGATAGACTTCACGGGCTCCAGCAGCCTCGGCACTTTCCTTGACTGCACGCTTTTCGACTTCCGTGATTCCAGATGGCACTGCAATAACCACGCGCGGTCCACGCATCGCGCGGCGGTTATTATGAACCTTGCGAATAAAGTGACGCAGCATCGCTTCCGTCACTCGGAAGTCAGCAATCACGCCATCTTTGAGCGGACGAATCGCCGTGATGCCTCCAGGCGTGCGCCCAAGCATCCGTTTGGCGTCATCGCCCACGGCCACTACTTCATTCGTCCCCGTTTTCACAGCCACGACGGACGGTTCTCGAAGGACAATTCCATGATCTTTAACGTAGACGAGGGTGTTAGCTGTGCCGAGATCGATACCAATGTCTTTGGCTACAAAGCCGAAAATATTACCAAGCATGTGAATAAATGGGGGAAAGGGTTGAAAAAGAATGACTGGGAATCGGACTGGGGAGAATCACCGACGTTTCTTCAAAAAGTCGCAAAAGTGACACCTACCTGCCAAAACTCTAGTCTTTATGACACTAAAAGGGGGCGTTTCTAGGGTCAAGGGAAGTTTCCTTCCCCTGAGGAAAACCCCAAAATGGCACTTTTGATCAAAAACCCTGCCCCACTGCGGTTACTCCAAGGTTACAATGTGGCATGTACACGTGCGAGGGCCATAAGCATATACGATGTGCTTAGCAAGGCGTCACTCTCCATCCACCGCCCCTCCGAGTTGGCCCAGGAACCGTCGCCCAATTGCAAGCCCAACAGTTTGCCAGCGAGGTCGGCGCGCCAGTCGATGACTTTGCCGTCCTTGGTCTTGAGAAAGTCCACCCCGGCGATGGAGAGAGCTTTCGACATGGTGTGGAAGTAGTAATACATACCCTGGGCTCCAAGTCCGGGGTTTTCATTCAGGGTGTAATTTTCAGTGATCCACTGGAGCACCGCCTTTACACGCGGGTCATCTTTATCGAGGCCGGCATAAATGAAGCTAAGCATGCCCGCATAGCTAATGCTGCCGTAACTGCGCAGAGC
Organism: Prosthecobacter sp.; assembly: GCA_044361885.1. Taxonomy (GTDB): domain Bacteria; phylum Verrucomicrobiota; class Verrucomicrobiia; order Verrucomicrobiales; family Verrucomicrobiaceae; genus Prosthecobacter. The sequence goes on from JBIKIA010000104.1 coordinate 2,803, forward strand.
GGTACGACCATCAGCGGTCTTAGTCTCGCCTCCGCGAGTCTCGCCGGGGCTGTAGATGAAGCCGCCCACATCTTTGGGATCGGCGCTGACCCAGGAGGCTTTATTGGTCTCGGGGCGATTCTGACAGTTCTGAACGAATTGGATGGCAGCGGCAAAGTTGAGTTGAGGCTCGTTCTTGCCTACGTCCCCCTTGTCAGCGAGGAGAGCCTGGGAGTAATACAGCGCTTCGAGAGCGAAGTGGGTGTTGGAAAGGTCAGCATGAGCGGGATTGTTTGGCTTCGGTGTACCGTAACCAACTCCTCCGTCGAAAGGATTGTCCTGTTTGCCCTTTTCATCAAAGTCGTTCTGCTGGCCAATGATAAAGCGACGCGCAGCAAGCAACGTTGGTTCACGTTCTTTGTTTGGGTCAAGCATGAGAGCAGTGAGGGCCAGCGAGGTGTTGTAGTTGGCGCGAGCCTTTACATAGATTCCACCATCCGGCTGCACATTCTTCATGAGGAATGCGATGCTTTTTTCGACTTCAGGAGGCAAGGGATCACCAGGCTTGCGTTCAGGGGCAAGCAGGATACTGGAAATCGCAAGGGCGGTGAAGGCAACCGGCTCGGCATCCCCCCACTGACCCGTTTGTAGATTCTGTTTGGATTTTAGAAATGCCAGCCCCCTTTCATACGCCAGTCGAATCTCTTGTTTAAGGGACTCATGACGAGCTGGTTGTGTCGCTGCTTGTGAAAAGACGATCTGGGGTGCTATGAGTAGTAGCGTGAAGAAAGCGTTTAGTTTCATGGTGTGGCTGGAGTAATGATGATAGTGACGGGGGTGCCCTCTTCAGGGATGTTTTCGGGCATTGAAATCCAAAGATCATCCCGCCAATTACCTTTGGCAGGTGAGTTGATGATGGCTCCGCGATCCAACCAAGCTCCGATGATAGAGCCCTCTTGCTGAGCGACGAATCCACGCTCATCGATATAGGAGCCGTTGAATATCCAAGTCTCAAGGTCAACCGGCGGTTTGCGAATATCGGAATTCTGCATCATCTGACTCAGTGGTGCGATTTTGGTCTCCTTGCCAACCATCCACGCAACCATGATCTTCATGCGATTTCCATCTTTGCCTTTCGGTGGCTCCTCCTTCCAGATCTTCGGGCGCTCTGCTTCAGGCACATGGGTCAGAAGCCCCTCAGTGGCTGGTTGGTAATTCGCTAACAGCAACGCAACCTGGATAGCAGTGGCAGGGAGAGAAGTGGTAAATACGGTTTCGTGAGTCTTACCCGTGTCAGTGGTGAGCAGGTATTCGATCGGGGCTTTTTTTAAGCGCGTCTGAGCAGGGATGCGCACCTCGCTAGTAGATGCATTGATACGGATGCCATCAAGGTCATATTCTGTGGAAGATATCTTCTTCAAACGCTGCTGAGCTTCAGCGAGTTGCTTGCCTGCATCGACGACAGGTATGGGTGGCGGGAGCGGGATAATTGGCGCGGGTACGGACGCAGGCTGTTGTGCTGCAGCAATGGAAATTCCGAGAGAGAAGATGGCTGTGGAAAAGCGCATGGCCAAATGGGATACTGGATTGGAAACCATCCACTCACTTCAATCCAACTTTTCCGGATCGCAATGACACGTTGGATAATAATTGTCCTGGCCAGACTTCCAGGAGAACACCGGGCGACCATCACCCCTCTTCCTCATCATTCCCACCGCCCATGATCAGGGGCAGCAGATATTGAAGGAAACCGGCAAGAGCGCTCAGGAAGGCAGCGACATAAGTGAGCGCGGCCGCATCAAGCACCCGGCTCATGGCGTTGAATTCGCTACCTTGGGCGACCGCACCCGTGCTGGCTAGCACCTTTTTAGCACGGGCTGTGGCATCAAACTCGACCGGCAGAGTCACCAATTGAAAGAGCATCACGACGCCAAAGGCGGCGGCGAGCAGTGGAAAGACGATCTTAGGAGCCAGGAACCAACTGCCTATAGCAAGAATCGGTATGATGCTGCCTGCAAAAGTCGTGATTCCAACGGCGGCCATGCGCCATTGAAGTGGCGCATAGCTGCGGGCATGCTGGATGGCATGACCACACTCGTGCGCCGAGATACCGAGCGCGGCGACAGAATGGCCATGATAGTTCTCATCCGAGAGCACCAGACGACGGTTCGATGGATCATAATGGTCGATCAAATGTCCGGGCGAGGAGTGGATGCTGACATCGCGAATGCCATTCAGATCGAGAATACGCTGGGCGATCTGTGCGCCAGTGTAGCCGGAACTGGCAGGCATTTGCGAGTATCGCTTGTAGTTGGAACTGACTTTCCACTGGGCGTAGATAGACAGCGCAAAGGTGAGTAGGATGATAAGTAACATAATTGTGGGTGGGATGGTTTACGAACGCCATCTGAAAGCGGAAGCTGGCGAAGCGTTGAGTGGAATTTTCAGTCCAAATTCGATGCCACCTCCTTTATTGGAGGCTCGACTGAAAACTCCCCTGCTCTCCCTCTACCAACGCTAGCGCCTCGCCGACGAGATAAAGTGATCCACACACAAGCTGTCGCCGTGTCGCCGGAAACTGAAGGGCGGAAGCAACATCTTCATGACACCTGACCGGCACCTTCGGTGCATCGAAGTGGGTTAAAAGCTCACGCAACTGCTCCGGCGGCATCGCGCGTGGAGACTTGAAGGCCGTGAAATGCCAGGCCGCCACGATGGGTGTCAGGATCTCCAGTATGGCGAGAGCATCCTTATCTTTCGCAGCCGCAAAGATGATCTCTGCCTTCTCTCCAGGAAACACCTGCTCCCATGTTCCAGCCAGCACCATAGCCGCCTCAGGATTGTGTGCGCCATCGAGAATAAGCCGGTCACCACGCAGCTTTTGAAAACGTCCATGCCACTTCACCTCGCGCAATCCCCGCTCCAAAACCAAGGCAGGCAGACGAATGCCAGCCTCACGCACAGATTCCAAGGCCAGCGCTGCATTCCAGGCTTGATGAGGACCAGCAAGCCCGAGCTCCACTTCACTCAAAGGGCCGTCCACAACGATGAGCGGTGATTTTTTCGCCTTCGCTGCCTTCTCAATCACGTTCATCGCGGATGGATCCTGCATTCCGGTCACCACAGCCACACCAGGTTTAATGATGCCCGCTTTCTCCACCGCAATCTTGGCGAGCGAATCGCCGAGCTGCTCCATGTGATCAAAACCAATGCGCGTGATCACACTCACCTCGGGCGTGATCGCATTCGTTGCATCCAATCTGCCACCCAGCCCTGTCTCCAAAATCACCCATTCCAGACCTCGCTGCCGGAACCAGTCCAGGGCCAGAGCAAAAGCGAGTTCGAAGAAGGTCGGGTGGGTCTCCCAATCAGCCACCAGCAGACGCAGTTTTTTCAGTCCGGTCTCGATCTCCTCGTCCGTGATCTCACGTTCAGCATCACGGATACGTTCATTGAAACGCACAAGATGGGGGGAGGTAAAGAGCCCCGCATTGACTCCAGCCACCTTCATCATCGAGTGCATGAAAGCGCAGGTGCTGCCTTTGCCATTCGTCCCGGCCACGTGGATGAATTTCATCGCAGTAGAGGGCAATTCGAGCGCAGCGAGCAGCTTGTGGACATTGTCCAGCCCCAGCTTGATGCCGTAGAGTTGGGTGGAGTAAAGCCAGGTAAGTTCAGGAGCAGACATCAGATTAAAGCCGGATCTCCATGGCTTGAGCCGCGCGATGAGCCTTGGCCCGCGCCGCATTGATGTTCTCAGCACGAGCCAGAGTCACCGCCATGCGACGCTGACCACTAACTGTCGGTTTACCAAAAAGACGCACCTGGGTATCGGGCTCCGACAATACCTGATCCAGCGCACCAAACTGCACATTGCTCGACTCACCTTCCACCAACACTGCACAACTCGCGCTCGGGCCGTGCTGATGAATGTTCGGAATCGGCAAACCAAGGATCGCACGCACATGCAGCGCGAACTCGCTCAAGTCTTGCGAGATCAGCGTCACCAAGCCGGTGTCGTGCGGACGAGGTGATACCTCGCTGAAGATCACGTCATCGCCTTTGATAAACATCTCCACGCCGAAGAGGCCACGACCTCCGAGCGCATTCGTGATCGCTCCCGCCATGTGTTCGGCTGCTTCCAGCGCCTTGTGCGACATCGGATGCGGCTGCCAGGATTCGCGGTAGTCACCTTTGATCTGGGTGTGGCCGACTGGCGCACAGAAGCTCGTGCCGCCAACGTGTCTCACTGTCAGCATCGTGATCTCGTAATCAAACTCCACGAAGCCCTCGACGATCACCTTCCCCTTCCCTGCACGTCCGCCCTCCTGCGCATACTGCCAGGAGTGGGAGATGTCTGCCTCGGTCTTCACCACACTCTGTCCTTTACCACTGGAGGACATGATCGGCTTCACCACGCAGGGCATGCCGATTTTGGCGATGGCATCACGAAACTCCTCTTCCGTGCTCGCAAAGATATAAGGCGAAGTCTTCAGCCCCAGTTCCTCAGCCGCGAGACGGCGAATGCCCTCGCGATTCATCGTCAGCTTCGCCGCGCGGGCCGTTGGCACCACGGTGTAACCTTCGTTCTCAAGCTCCACGAGCGTGTCCGTGGCGATGGCCTCGATCTCCGGCACGATGAAGTTTGGCTTCTCCACCTCGATCAATCGGCGCAGAGCCTCGCCATCCAGCATCGACACCACATGACTCCGGTGCGCCACCTGCATGGCCGGAGCATTCGCGTAGCGATCCACCGCGATCACCTCGCAGCCGAGGCGCTGTAGTTCGATGACCACTTCCTTGCCCAGCTCGCCCGAGCCGAGAAGCATGACTTTGGTAGCAGTGGAGGAAAGAGGAGTGCCGATGCGTGACATGCCTTTGCTTCTAGCGTGCGCATCGGGCGCGTCAAACGGCACCTCGTCACGCGAGGATGTCCTTCGCCACCACGCCGTGCACGTCGGTGAGGCGGAAATTGCGGCCGGAGTAGCGGTAGGTCAGGCGTTCGTGGTTGATGCCCATGAGGTGCAGGACTGTGGCGTGGAGATCATGCGTGGTGATGATGCCCGTCTCTGCCGTGTCGCCCATGGCGTTGGTGCTGCCGTATTTGAAGCCACCTTTCAGGCCGACGCCGGCCATCCACATGGTGTAGCCGCGGCCGTTGTGACCGCGACCGTTGTAGGGCTCGTTGTCGTAGCCGCTGCCGCGACCGAATTCGCCGCCCCAGATGATGAGCGTGTCTTTGAGCATGTCGCGCTGCTTCAGGTCGGCGATGAGACCGGCGATGGGTTTGTCGATGCTGGTGGCCTGGCGCGTGATGCCTTCGCGGAGTTGCTGGTGGTGGTCCCAGCCGGTGCTGGTGAGCTGGATGAAGCGCACGCCTTTCTCGGCCATGCGGCGGGCCATGAGGCATTGGGTGCCAAAGCGTTCGGTTTCGCCGTCGTCGAGGCCGTACATGTCGCGGATGTGCTGCGGCTCTTTATCGAGATCGAGCACGTCGGGCACGCTGGTCTGCATCTTGTAGGCGAGTTCGTAGCTCTGAATGACACCTTCGAGTTCGGGATTGCCCGGATCGCCCGTGAGAAGTCGGCGGTTGGCTTTTTGAATGAATTCGATCTGCTTGCGCTGCTGCGCGTCGCTGAGCCGGCCATTCGAGAGATCGGGAACGCCGCCACCGCCGCTGCTGAGTCGTGTGCCTTGGAAACTGGCGGGCAGGAAGGCTGAGCCGTAGTTCATCGCGCCGCCAGTGTCGGCCACGGGATTGATGGTGACAAAGCCGGGCAGGTCTTCCGCCTCGGTGCCGAGTCCATACACGATCCACGCGCCCATCGAAGGCCGCACAAACGTCTCACTGCCGATGTGCAGCGCCACCGTGGCCATCTGATGCGCGTTCGTGCGTGTCTGCATGCCGTTGAGGAGGCAGAGATCGTCCGCGTGCTTGGAAAGCTCGGGAAACGCGTCTGAAATCATGAGGCCGCTTTTGCCGCGTGGTTTGAACTCAAACGCCGAACCCATGTACTTCTGAATCTTCTGCTCCTCGGCCTTCGCGAGTTCCGGTTTGTAGTCAAACGTGTCGAGATGGCTCGGCCCGCCCTGCATGAACATGAAGATCACGCGCTTCGCTTTCGCCGCGAAGTGCGGAGGCTTCGGAGCCAGCGGATTGATCGTCTTCGGCGGCGCGGCGGCATGTGCATACTGCTGATGCAGCGCATTGAAAGCCAGCCAGCCGAAGCCAGCGCTGGTGGATTGGAGGATGGAGCGGCGTGTGGTCATGGCGGATTATCAATTGAAGAATTCAGCATCAGGGATCATGCAGCGTTCAATCCAGTCTCTGAGGGAGGTGAAAAACGCCGTCTTGGGCCACGTTGGATTGGACTCGTACTGAAAAGTGAGATGAACGACGGCCAAACGAGGCGGGGATTCTTCGATGAGAAACAGTGCATCGTCACAATCCTGACGGCGGCCTAATGCCTTGAGAGTCTTTCGGAACAAGACATGTCCGGAACACAGCTCTGACTGCAACTCTGCAACGAGCGCCTTTGCCTGATCTGGTGGCAATTCATACCATGGCTCAAGCCATTCGATTGTTGATGAATCAAACTCACTCATGGCGATCAAAACACATACCTGAACTCCGCCGTGCCTAACAAGGCTTGCACGAGTGTTTGGATGTCCAGGCCGTTGGCATCATTGATTTCTTCGAGACTTGGCTCACGGCCCAAGACGAGCTTGTAGGCCGTTTTAATCTCTTTCCCCGCTTTGTCGGCGATCTCTGCCGCCAGTTCTTCGACGAGCGGGTTGTTCATGAAAAAGAGGGCCTGCGGGGCGACGGTGGTGACGTCGCGCTGGCCTTTGATTTGGGTGGGACCGGGGAAGTCAAAGGTGCTGAAGAGTTCGGGGATGTTGTCGCGCACGACGGGGAGGAAAATGGTGCGATACGGGTCTTCGACGCTGAGCAGGCCGCGTGTGACGCCGTGACGGCCTTTGCCGCCGGTGCCGGCGACTTGGATGCCTTCGGGGCGGTCGAAGGTGAGTTTTCCGGCGAGTTGCAGGAGCGTGTCGCGCAGGGGTTCGAGTTCGAGGCGCTTGGGGTTCTGTCGCCAGCGGAGTTTGTTCCCGGCATCGGGATGCTCGGGATTGCCGGTGGAGGCGAGTCGGTAGGTGCGGCTGAGCATCATCACTCGGATCATTTTCTTCACGCTCCAGCCGCCTTCGACGAAGCGGATGGCGAGGTGATCGAGCAACTCGGGATGCGTGGGATCAGCGCCGGTGATGCCGAAGTCATCGGGCGTACGCACGAGGCCTTCGCCGAAAAGATGCTGCCAGAGGCGGTTCACCATGACGCGGGAGGTGAGCGGATGCGTGGGCTGCGTCATCCATTGCGCGAGTTCCATACGACCGGATGATTTTGGCGGAATAACCGGCATCGGCGGCAGCGCGGGCATTTTCATTTTGCCACGATCTGGCGCGGCTTCGCGCTCAAAGGGATCACCGCCGACGGCGAGTTCGCAGTCCTTGATCTCGCCGTCGATGACGCCCATGCAGAAGTGCGGATCGTGGTCGTAGCGGATGGTTTCCTTCGGATTGCCGAGTTCGCGGAGGTCATCCATCGAATGCAGGCCCGCAGGCAGTTTGGTGGGCGGTCCGACGGGTTCATCGAGCGCTGTGGGGAGATCCACGAGCGCCTCGGGGCTGACGTAACCGCCCGCGACGCCTTCGGAGCGATTCGGCGTGCCGCTGAGCGTGCGGCTGCTGTAAAAGATGCCCGCGAGCGCATAGTAGTCCTTTTGGCTGACGGGTTCCGTTTTGTGATCGTGACAGCGCGCGCAGGCGATGGTGATGCCCATGAAGGCGCGCGAGACGACGTCGATCTGGTCATCGACCTGATCGAGGATGTACTGCTCGTAGCTGCCCTCCTGGACGTTCATGCTGCCGAGCGCCAACATGCCGGTGCCGACGATCTGATCGCGGCGCTGAAGCACGGTCTTCGCAGGAATCAGGTCGCCCGCAATTTGCTCGGCGACGAAGCGGTTGTAGGGCTTGTCGGCGTTGAGTGAATCGATCACCCAGTCGCGATAGCGCGCGGCATACAGGAATGGTGCATTCCAGACGCGACCAACGCTGTCCGCATAACGAACGACATCGAGCCAATGCCGCGCCCAGCGTTCGCCGAAGCGTGCGGATTGGAGGAAGGCGTCCACGACTTTGGCGAAGGCAGCGTCATCGGGCGAAGGATCGCGCAGGAAGGCATCGATCTCGGTTTGAGAAGGCGGCAGGCCGCGCAGATCGAAGGACGCACGGCGGATGAGGATGGCGCGTGGTGCGTCGCCGATGGGGCGGAGGTTTTCCTTTTCGAGACGAGCCAGGATGAAGCGGTCGAGGTCATCTTTGGGCCATGAAGCGTCTTTCGTGGCCGGAATCGGATGACGGAAGATGCGCTGGTAGGACCAGGGCGTGGGGTTTTCGTATTTCTCGGCGGCTTGGGATGACAAACCGAAGATGAACACCGCAGAGATAGGGAGAACGCAGAGATGAATGTTCATGACAGGAGTTTTAAACTGACTGGAAGCTTTGGACTCGTCGATTGATCCCAAGCCAGCTCTCCTCGGAGCAGCTTTGTAAACGCCTCATGTATCTCTTCCAGAAATGCTATGGGGAAGTCATCGTATGAGTCCTCGATCCCCAGCTTTTCGAGAACCTGCACTGACAAGGTCGGCCCACATGCACTTACGGTTCTGATCACATGATCTGCTGCGCTGATGACGACCATTACCTTTTCATCCTCATCCAGCAGCTCATTCAATTGTGCAGAGACGAAACCGTTGAATATGCCTGATGACTGCAACAGCCACTCTTCACGGAGTAGCTTTAGCCATTCACTTCCTGGTGAGTC
>JBIKIA010000568.1:0-3495 GCA_044361885.1 Prosthecobacter sp.
CGAGCTGAAGAAATGGGCGCAGCAGCAGATCAGCGCCATCCCGCGCGGAGATCGGAAGCTCGTTACCGCCCACGCCGCCTTTGGCTACTTCTGCAAAGAGTATGGCTTCAAAAGCGTGCCCGTGCTTGGCATTGGCCGCAGCGATGATGCCTCACCGCAATACATCGCCCTCGCCATCCAGGTCATCCGTGACCAGAAAATCCGCGCCGTATTCGCCGAAGATCAGGCGAACCCCAAAGTTCTGTCTGAAATCGTCCGCAGCACCGGGGTCAAACTCGGCACATCGCTCGTCGCCGATGGCACCTCGAAAGAGGCCCACACCTTCGAGACCATGCTCGCGCACAACGTCAAGGCCATCGTCGAAGCTTTAAAACCTACCGCACCATAGGAATGGCAGCAGCGGGAGTATCTGCCGAGGAAGACACGAATCTTCCTCCTCAAGAGACTTCCCAATGAACAAGCCCCGTGAGACACTCGTCTGAACCACGGTCCGCTTCTGCCATGAAACAAACTTCGCTCCTCACCCTCGGTAGTCTTTTCCTCATCTCCCTCACCGGGTGTAAACCACCTGACAATACCGCCGCCGAAGAAGCGCGGCGACAGCTCGAGCAAACACAGTCAACCTACGCTCAGGAGGCTGCTGACATGAAACAGCGTAGCGAGGATCTGCAAAAGCAGGTCGCTGAAATGCAACGCGCCCTGCAGGACAAGGAGAACGCCGAGCTGAAAGCACGGCTGGAGGCCATCCAGCAGGAAAATCAAAAGCTCATGTCCGATGCGGAGGCCGCGCGGCGAAAAAGTGAGGAACTGCGCCAAGAACTCGCTCGCACTCCAGTGCCGGTCGCCACGCCCTATGTGCCGCCGATGCCACAGGTGCCCGCGTCCCAGCCGTGGAATGATCCCAGTTCGGACTACTCCATGTTTTACGATTCTCTGAATCCGTATGGTCGCTGGATGGATGTTGACGGTTATGGCTACGCCTTCCGTCCAGACAATGCCGAGCGCTCCTCGTGGCGGCCCTATGTGGACGGGCGCTGGGTTTCCACGGATCAAGGCTGGGCCTGGGACTCAAACGAGCCCTTTGGCTGGGCCACCTATCACTACGGACGCTGGATCAAGGTCTCCCGTCACGGCTGGCTTTGGATTCCAGGTCGCCAGTGGGCTCCTGCCTGGGTGTCATGGCGTCATGGCAGCGACAATGTAGGCTGGGCTCCCCTGCCCCCGAACGCAGGTTTTGGCAGCATCGGGCATGATTGTGATGCGCGCTACGGTCTCTCCCCGAGCAGCTACACCTTCATCAGCGCATCAAACTTTGGCCGCAGTAGCTATGTCAATGTGAGCCTCTCCATCTCCAACATCGCCAGCTTCTTCAATCAGACCATCAACGTCACCAACATCGTTGTCGTGCAGCAGAACAGCACCTGCATCCAGCGTGGTGGCCCCGCCCTCGACTGGGTGGAGAAGCGCATCGGCGCGCGTGTCGTCCGTGCCCCGGTTCAGGCTGTTCGCACTCTGGAGCGTCCCATCGAGTTCCGCCGTGACCGCAGCCAGCCCAGCTTTGTCGCCGCACCGCTTCCCTCCGGGCGAGCCGACCGCAAACCCGTCCTGCCGCGCAACGCCGAGCGCATCCAGAAACCCGTCATGCTTGATGCCTGGACGGACGTGCCCGACAACAAGCGCAGCGAACTCCGCGATGCCATCCTACAGCAATCGAAGCGTCCGCAGCCTAAGCCAGTGCTTGCCGAGTCACCTCGCACACCCGAACCCATTGCCGAGCAGCCACGCCAGCCTGGAGAGCGCCCAGCCATCCCTCAGCCTGGCCGTGATCGCGGCAACGGCCAACGGCCTGAAATGCCCAAGCTCGAAATCACCCAGGATGCGGCGAACAAAGCCGAAGTCGCCCGCCGTGCCGCCGAAGCCCGGATGCAGGAAGCCCAGGCAGATCGTGAAAAGCAGATGGCCGAACAAAAAGAAGCCATGGCATCCCGCCAGGAGGAACTCGCCCGCAGGCAGGCCGAAGCAGCCGCCATGCAGCAGCGGATGGCCGAGCAGGCCAGGGAGGCAAAGGCCACGCGTGAAAAGCAGGCCTCCGAGATGAGCGCCAAAGAAGCCGCCGCCTTGAAAGAAAAGCAGGATGCCGAGATGGCCGCTCAGCAGCAGGAACTCGCCCGCAAACAAGCCGAGGCAGCCGCCATGCAGGAACAGCTCGCCGCCCAGGAAAAGAAAGCCCAGACCATGCGCGAAGAGCAGACTGCACTCATGAAGCAGCGCGAAGCCGAAGCCCAGCAGGCCAAAGAAGCCGCCATGGCTCAGCAGCAGGTAGCCAAAGAAGAACTCGTCCGCCGCCAGCAGGAATTCATGCAGCAGCGTGAGCAGCAAGATGCCATGAAGGCCCAGGTCGAAGCCGCCGAGAAGCAGCGCGCCGCCCTCATGGAACGCCAGCAGCAGGAAGCTGCCATGCGCGCCCAACAGGAGACCGCCGCCAAAGCCCAACAAGAGGCCATGCGCCAGCAGCTCGAACAACAGGCCACCATGAAAGCCGCCCAGGAAGCCGCTGAACGTCAGCGCGAAGCCGCCATGCAGGCTCAGCAGGAGGCAGCCGAACGTCAGCGCCAGATTGAAATGCAGCGCCAACAGCAGGAAGCTGCCATGAAGGCCGCACAAGAGGCAGCCGAACGCCAGCGCCAGATTGAAATGCAGCGTCAGCAGCAGGAAGCGGCGATGAAGGCAGCTCAGGAAGCCGCCGAGCGCCAGCGCGAAGCCATGCGCCAGCAGCAGGAGGAAGCCCGCCGCCAGGCCGAGGAAGCAGCGCGTCGCGCTCAGGAGGAGGCGGCCCGCCGCGCCGAAGAGGCCGCTCGTCAAAGAGAGCAGAACCAGCCACCACCCGGCCAGTGACTTGCCAATGCGGGGCCGGATTGAAGCAAGACCGTGATTGTCGTGGAGGAAAGTCGCGGTAGCATCGCAGCAACCACATTGCCTTCATGATCCGCTCACTCTTCCTCATCACGCTCACCGCCGCGCTAATCGGCTGTTCCTCTTCTGAGTCCGAAAGCGAGACACGGCTGCCAGGCCGCAACATCCTCGATGCAAGCACACTGAAGGCCGCCCAGACCGGCAAAGTCAGCTTCACTGCCCACGTGAAGCCCGTGCTCGAAGCCAAATGCACCATGTGCCACAACAAGTCCGCCCAGCCGGGACGCCTGAGCCTCGCCAGTCAGGCGGAGGCTGTGCAGACCGGCACTCTGGGCATCTTCATCATCCCAGGGCAGCCGGACAAGAGTCGCTTCATCACGCATCTCGGCAGCACCCATTCCTCCGTGAAGGCCATGCCACCTGTTGGCGAGACACTGACGCCAGATGAAGCAGCATTGATTCGCCGATGGATCGCCCAGGGTGCCGAATGGCCCGCAGGCGCTGCCGGTAAACTCGTCACGGAACGCTGACTCTCTTCACTCCGTGTCTCCGCGTCTCCGCGTCATCGCGTCTGTCCTTTGT
>JBIKIA010000105.1:0-11655 GCA_044361885.1 Prosthecobacter sp.
CTCCAGCGCATGAGGAGCGCCATTGAAAGGAGAGATCGGCACGCCTGAGATGCCCTTCATCAGCAGAATCTGATCGAGGACGGGCCGCAGCGATTCCAAAGCGGGCGGCGGCGACTTCAAGAAGCTTTCCGCATTCGCCGGCCAGAACTGATCCATGATCACCCCATGCGGCATGTACATGAAACCGATGCGCACCGGCGGTTTGACCGCCTTACCCCTGACAGCCTCGGCCCAGCCCATGGTTTCCAAAAGCGGCAGCGCGAGCGAGGCTCCGACACCTTTCAGGCAGGTGCGGCGATCAATGAAGGCGTTGTTTTTCATGGGGGCGGAAGCGGTGAGGGGGGACGAAAGGGCGGGCGGCAAATCCAAGGAAGACCACCTCCTACCATTACCGTCCACGACAATGATTTCCATCAAACGATCCACCGCGACCTCGTCACCGCCACACCCGTTCTCCCTCGCTCTACAAAGGATGAACCGGGTCCTGCCAACCGCCATCGTGGCTACTGTGCCGGTGAGGGTGGTGCAATTTCGTTTTGTCGTCCGGCAATCTTGTTTTGCCGTTCGGCAATCTCGTTTGGCGACCGTCCGCCCCCTCTGCCGGACCGAGCCTGCACGACGACAGAACGAGTCTGCACGACGACAAACTGAGCCTGTCTCCTGACTTTCAATTTCGTCGAGAGGGCTTTGAAAAAACCCGCCAGGGTTCTGGGAAACCCCCGCTGGGTTTTTCGAGCGTTGGGGCTGGGTTTTGATGGTTTCCAGCCGGGTTTGGGGAGGGACTTCGAGACTTTTCAGAGCTTTTGCCTGCCTGTCGGGACTGGGAAGCAGGCTGGTGGCGACTCCCTCCTTTCGGATCACCGTTCCGGCCTGTTCCCGCCCATCCTGAGTCTGACGGGCATCAAAACCGCCTTGCCATTGTACAGAATGAGCTCGTCGTCCCGCCCAGAGGTCGGAGTCTTTGGGGAATGCGCTTCGGAGTGCTTTTTTCGGCGATTTCCGACCTGCGGAGCTGACAGGGATTGCGGGGGAGGGGTCTTTGAATCAGCAGGACCAGAAACTGGATGAGACCACCGCGAGAGGTAGGATAACGGGCTTAGATCTTCGTGCAAATCTCTGCACGACTGTAAATCGGCCATCTCGCAGGGAGAGATGGCTACTGAGCTTCGCCAGAGTTCGGTGCTTGCTTCACTCCATCACCCGCCGATTCAGGAACGGATAGCTGGTGACGATCTCGGTGATGAGCGTCTGCATCTTGTAGCCGTCTTGGGTGATGGTGCTCATCATGCGGTCCACGACGAGCTCGTCGTAGCCGCCCAGCTTTCGGCAGAGGGCGTAGGCGAGGAGTTTTTCGGTGAGGTTGCGGGCGAGGTCGTCCTTCCGTGCGGCGATGATGGTCTTCAATTCCTTGGGGGAGGAGAAGTGTTTGCCGCCGGGGAGTTCGCCCACGGCGTCGATCTTACCGCCGGTGTCGTCTTGGTCACGCCAGCGGCCGATGGCGTCGAAGTTCTCCAGGCCGAAGCCGATGGGATCGAGGATCTTGTGACAGTTGTTGCACACGGCATTCGTGCGATGCAGCTCGGTGCGCTGCCGCAGGGTGAGATTGGCGATCTTCTTCTGGTCCTGCTTTTCCAAGGTCGGCACATTCGGCGGGGCAGGGGGGACGTGCTCGCCGAGCACTTGCTCCAGCACCCAGACACCGCGCTTCACGGCACTGGTGCGATTGGGGAAGGAGGTCGTCGCCAAAATGCCGGGCATGCCGAGGATGCCGCCGCGATTGGGGTTCGTGAGCTTCACCTGACGCATCTGCGGGCCGGTGATGGTCTTTTCCATGCCGTAAAGCGTGGCGAGGGTGCCATTCAGGAAGGTGTAATCACTGTCCACGAAGCTGACGACGCTGCGGTTTTCCCGCACGATGCTTTCAAAGAACAGCCGGGCTTCATCAACCATGGCGGAACGCATGTCGCCGGTCATCTGCGGGAACTTGGCGGGGTCGAAGGTCTTGTCCCTGAGTTCCCCGAGTCCGAGCCACTGGGCACCAAAGCCGTCGAACAGTGCTCGTGAGCGCGGATCGGCGAGCATGCGTTTAGTTTGCGCCTTTAGCACGGCGGGCTCGTGGAGTTTCCCGGCATCGGCCAGCTCGGACAATTCGGCATCGGGCATGGTGGCCCAAAGCAGATACGAGAGGCGCGAGGCGAGCTGGTAATCATCCAGCGGGACAATCTTCTGGCTCGCGTCCGCTTCCTTCGCGGGGGTGATGAAGAGGAACTGCGGCGAGACGAGCACCGCTTTGAGCATCAAGCGAAGTGAGGCGGTGTGGTCGAGCTTGTTCGTGCGGCCGAGATCAAAGACGCGGACGAGCACGTCGAGTTCCGCCTCCGTGGGCGGTCGGCGATAGGCGCGGCGGGCAAGGGTTCGTGCGACTTCGCGGACGTCGGTTTTTTTGTCCACCAGGAGTCGTGTCTGGGCCTCGGCGGGCATCTTTTGCAAGGCGGCGTTGGCGATGCTGAGATACTGCTCGGATTGCAGCGGCGAGAGCGAGTTCATGTAGCCCTCGCCCGCCACCTCGTCCGGCAGTTCAGCGGCCAGCGAGGCATCCACGCCGAGAAGATCATGCAGCGTGTTGCCATACTCCGACTTCGTCAGGCGGCGGATGACAAAGGGGCCGGGATCGCGGGCGCTGAGGTATTTGATCCTGGCGAGGGCATCGAGGAAATGCTGGCGCTCGTCGTCGGAGGGCTGGTCGGCGTCGTCGGGCGGCATGTCGTGCGCGTTGACGTTGGCGATGCACTCCATCCACTTGCGCGAGAAGGCCGGATTGCCCGGCTTGCCCACGGCGACGCGCAAATTGAGGCCGGCTTTGGGACGATCCCCATGGCACTCGACGCAGTATTTCTTCACGAAGGGCTCGACGTGCTGCCTGAAGGACTTTTTCGCCTCCGCCAGCATGGCGTCCGCTTCCTTGTCCTCCGCTGTCTGCGCCTGGCACGGACGTGGAAGAATGAATGCCAGCCCCAGCAGGGTCATGGCCAGCGAGCCGAGGCGCGGCGATCTAGGTTTTGGCATTCGTTCTTTCAAAGGGGGGGAACTATATCACGCCCCATCCTCCGTGGCTCTATCCCCCAATTAAACCGAGGCCGTCGCCCGCCGCTCAAAGGCCGCCCACGACTTGCAGCAGCTCGACCTGGAAGATCAGGTCGCTGTTTGGGGGGATCTTGTCACCCATGGCGCGGCTGCCATAGGCCAGGTTCGATGGGATGTGCAGCATCCATTTATCGCCGGGTTTCATGAGCTTGAGGGCCTCTGTCCAGCCAGCAATCACCTGGCCGACGCCGAAGCTCGCAGGCGAACCACGTTCATACGAGCTGTCAAAGACCGTGCCATTTGTCAGTGTGCCGCGGTAGTGAACCAGGACGGTGTCGAAAGTGCTGGGCGATCTCCCTTCTGCCGGGCCTGAGGAAAGCACGCGGTAGCGCAGGCCGCTGGGAGTCGTCACCACACCGGATGCATCCACCGTCGCTGCGGGAGGCTGGGCTGTCGGGACGGACTCCGACAGCGGAACCGGCGAGGGCGGCACGCGGTCCTTTTTCTTCGGGGTCGTTTCGCAGTTGGTGAGCAGCAGCGCGGAGGACAGGACGATGGGCAGGAGTTTCATGGGCATCAGGATGGAGGTGGCGGCTTGAAGCGGGTGGCTGTCTTAACCGCTTCTTGGAGGCGTATTCAATGCCAAACCCACATGATCCAACTCCACCGCTCTCCCTGCCTCAACCCGGAGGGCGACTATCTAGACGTAACCTTGATGCCAAACCCAAATGGGCCTCTCCCTTTTGTATTGATCGACTCCTCGCGCCCCATCTGAATAGACTCGCACACTCCCATGAACCCAAAGCTCACTTCTCTCGCCCTCGCGGCGCTTCTCAGTTGTTTCTCAGCCTTCGGCGAGACGCCGAAGATCGCCGATCAAAAACTAGCAGCCTTGCGTGCGCTGAAGATCGAGGCAGGAACGATCACCACCGTCGAGCGAGATTCGTCCGCGACGAAGACCATCGTGAAGCTGGCGCTCAATCCGGCGAAGGGCTCGAACATCAACGTCGAAGTCTGGCTGCCCGATGCGGAGAAGTGGAACGCGCGCTTCCTCGGGCTCGGCAATGGCGGTGCGGCGGGGAAAATCAATCCTGCTGGTCTCCGGTCGCAGAGCGAGGTGGGTTACGCGGTGGCGACGACGGACATGGGTACCGCGCCGAACTCCGACTCCGGCATCGGCAACCCAGAAGTGTGGAAGGATTTCGGCTTTCGAGCGACGCATTTCATGACGGTCGTGGGCAAGCAGATCGTGAAGGCGCATTATGGCAAAGACCCGGAGCTGTCGTATTTCAGCGGCGGTTCCACGGGTGGGCAGCAGGCCTTGCAAGAAGCCCAACGCTATCCTGAAGACTACGATGGCATCGCCGCTGCCGTGGCTGCTCACTGCCGCACACCGTTGCACGCATACTTCCTGTGGAACGAGCAGATCTTGAAGAAGTACCCCTTCACGAAGGCGCAAGACGCCAACGTCATCGCCGCAGCGAATGAAGTCATGGCCTCGCGCGAGATCCCGCTGGCTGCTGGCAAGTTCGTCTCCGACCCACGCAGCACGACGGAGGACATCGAGGCGGTCATCGCGCTGGCGCGGAAGAAGGATGCGACGATCACCGACGAGCACGCAGCGGCTTTGAAAAAACTCTTCGACGGACCACGCCATGCGGTCACTGGCGAGCGCATCTTCAACGGCATCCCGCTCGGCAGTTCCATCGAAGCCTCGCACGGGCACCTCTATCTTTTCCAATGGGTCTTCGGCAAAGACAAGAAGCTGGAGGACATCAACTTCGGCGCGGACATCGACACCTACACCGCGAAGCTCGCTCCTTATCTGAATGCGGAGAACCCCGACCTCAGCGCCTTCGCCAAGCGCGGCGGCAAGCTCATCATGACGCTCGGCACCGCCGATTCCGTCGTGCCCTACCACGCCTCCATTGATTACTACGAGCGCGTCATCGAGCGCCTCGGCGGACTCGATCAAGCGCAATCCTTCTTTCGCTTCTACGTCGTCCCCGGCCTCGCCCACGGCAACGGCCCCGGTATCAATCAACCGCCCAACCTCCTCGATGCCGTCCGCTCTTGGCGCGAGACCGGCACCGCACCCTTCGCCTTGCAAGGCCGTCACGCCGAGAATGGCAAACCCTCGTGGGAGATGACGATTTATCCGTATCCGACGCAGTCCGGATGGGATGCGGCCACGAAGAGTTTCAAACCCGTGGATGGCAAGCGCGGCGGAGTGGATCGGATTGCGGAGCGCTTTCGTCCAGCAGCGGAGTGAGTTGAAAGGCGCCGGCCTCTTCCTGGCAAACGAAGCCCAAGCCGCGCCCCTCGCGATCCTCAACCCCTGCGAAGACCGCCTCCCTGTGGCACTCAGCCCCTCCAAGGCAACTCGCCTCGCCACCACCACCGAGTGGGCGAGCTCACTAGATCATCCTTGTTGCTCTCTCCAGACAGGGCCAAGGGAAGGTCGATGAACGCATTCTTCAATGATCTGGGCCGGCAGGTGCTCGCGCAGTGGAAAAAGGTGAACTTCTCCTTGGAGAAATTCCCCGCCATCGCCCGAAAAGCTCTCGAAGCCCGCCCGCCGAGCAAGCACGTCGCGCTGCCGGAACTGATGCGGGAGTATCTGTTGAATGACGAGCAGCCGCTCCAGTCCATGTCCGGCTTTGGCCAGCCGGAACTCATCGCCTACGAGCATCCGCGCTTTTACATCCAACTGCTCTTCTGGCTCGATGGCACCACGGACATCCATCAGCACGAGTTCTCCGGCGCGTTTCATGTCATGCACGGGTCGAGCATCCACGCTCACTACACCTTTGAAAATGCCCGGCCCGTCACTCCGCATCTGCGGCTGGGAGACGTCCACATGAAGCAGATCGAACTGCTCGAAACCGGCCGCACCGTGCCCATCGTCTCTGGGCACAGTTGCATTCACTCCCTCTTCCATCTCGACAGCCCCTCCGTCACCGTCGTCGTGCGCACGCACAACGACCCCGGCACAGGCCCGCAGTTCAACTGCCTGCCGCCACACATCGCTCTGGATCCCATGTTTTCGGACACGCTCACCATGCGGCGCAAGCAACTGCTGGATGTGATGGAGCAGTGCGATGACCCGACCTATTCCGGGATTGTGAATGAAATGCTGGGCACACTGGATTTTGAGCGTGGCTTTTACATCCTCCAGCACAGCATGGCCCGGCTGCGGGATCGCGGCGAGTGGCCCACGGCGTTGAAGACTTTCCGCCGCCGCCACGGCCAACTCGCCGCCGGTGTGCAGGCCACCCTCGAAGAAGGCGTGCGCCGTGATCTGATCAAAAACATGCGCAGCACCATCGCCGCGCCCGAGCACCGTTTCTTCCTCGCTCTGCTCATGAATGCCGCCACCCGTGCAGACCTCCTCACGCTGGTGAAACGGCGCTACCCCAAGCCCGCGCCCGTGGAGACCGTGCTGCGCTGGGCGCAGGAGTTGACCCTCATCACGGAGGAAGGTGTGGAACTCCTCGACGCCGTCTTCCCTGAAACCCTCGCCGCCGACCTTGAGGACCAGCCTGAAATCTTCCTTAGCGCCCTGCGCTACTTCATACTTGGCGGCAAACGGCTCCCGCCCGCCCTGCGCGACCAGCCGCCCGCTGTAATCAAAGAACTCCACAACGCCTTTGCCGCGTCCACGTTGCGCATGTTGGTGGTTTGAAGTAGCCCCTGCAGCCCCACTTCATGCCTGCCTCCACCGCGCTACCCATCTGGAAAATCCACGACGACATCCTGCGCACGCTGCGTGGTGGCAATCGCCTGGTGCTCGTAGCGCCGACAGGTTCGGGAAAGACCACGCAGGTGCCGCAGATGCTGCTGGATGCCGGGATCGCGGGTGAAAAGATGATCGTGGTGCTGCAGCCCCGGCGCGTCGCGGCTCGCACGGTGGCGACGCGGGTGGCTTGGGAGCGTGAGAGTCGGCTCGGAGCGGAGGTGGGGTATCAGATTCGCTTTGATGACCACACGAGCGTCGGCACTCGCATTTGTTTTGTCACGGAGGGTATCTTGCTGCGCTGGCTTCAGGATGATCGCTCGCTGTCAAAGATCGGGGCGGTGGTCTTTGATGAGTTCCATGAGCGAAACCTGCTCAGCGATGTGGCGCTGGCTTTGGTGAAGCACCTTCAGCAGACCCAGCGACCGGATTTGGCCATGGTGGTGATGTCCGCCACGCTCGATGCGGAGCCTGTGGCGGCGTATTTGGATCAATGCCCGATTCTCATCTCCGAAGGGCAGAGTTTTCCCGTCGAGGTCGGCTATCTCTCGATGCCGGATCAGCGTCCGATCACGGTGCAGGCGGCTGAGGCAGTCGAGCGCATCCTGCAAGACGAAGACCCCGGCGACATCCTCGTCTTCATGCCGGGGCGCGGCGAAATCAATGGCACGCTGGATGCCTTGCGCGGCCTGAGAACGCGGGAGCGCGTGGCCTGCATTCCTCTGCATGGCGAACTGGAACCGCAGGAGCAAGACCGCGCCTTTGCGCCGAACTCGCTGCGTAAAGTGATCGTCGCCACCAACGTCGCCGAGACCAGCATCACCATTGATGGCATCCGCCATGTGGTGGACAGCGGTGTGGCGCGTGTGGCTCGTTACGATGCCGAGCGCGGCATCGGCACGCTGTTGCTGGAGCCCATCAGTCGCGCCAGTGCGGATCAGCGCAAAGGCCGTGCGGGACGCACTGCGCCTGGCACATGCCATCGCCTCTGGACTGTGTTCGGCCACAAGGACCGCGAGGAGCGCAACACGCCGGAGATTCAGCGCAGTGACCTCGCGGAGGTCGTGCTGCTGCTGCACTCGCTCGGCATCCGCGAGGCTTCCACGTTTGACTGGCTGGACAAACCCGATCCGCAGGCCGTGCAGCGAGCCGAGCGCCTGCTCACCATGCTCGGTGCGTTGCTCGATGCCGAACTGACGCCCATCGGACACCAAATGCGGCGACTGCCCATGCATCCGCGCTACTCACGCATGCTCATCGAGGCTAGTCAACGCGGCTGCCTGGCCGATGCCGCCCTCTGCGCCGCTTTGGTGAGCGGTCGCGACCTCCTCGCCCGCCTCGACCGCGATGACGTCAGCACCCAAGCCGCCCGCGAGATGTTCGAGGACAGCACCGACTCCGATTTTATCACGCTCATGCGAGCCTACGACTTCGCCAAAGCGAACGGCTTCAGCTTCGACCGCTGCCGTAGCTACGGCATCAATGCTCAAGTCGCGCGCCAGGTGGAGCAGACCTTCCAGCAGATCATGCACGCCGCGCAGCAGCAGCGTCTCGATGTGCCTGCCACGCAAAAATCAAGCGACGCCCTGCTGCGCTGCCTCATGGCCGGTTTCGTCGATCAACTCGCCAAACGCCGCACTCCCGGCAAGCCCGAGTGCGACCTCACCGATCAACGCACCGGCCAGCTCGTCCGCGAAAGCGTGGTCACCGACGCCGCCTACTTCGTCGCCGCCAATCTACGCGAAACACCTTCCCGCCAGACTCTCCTGAGCCTCGCCACCGCCGTGCAGCCCGCGTGGATCGCCGAGATGTTCCCGCAGCATCTCAGCACCACCATCGAGCATCTCTTCGATGCCCAAAACAAACGCGTCGCCGCCATGCGGCTCGTGCGCTATCGCGATCTCGTCATCGAGCAAAAAGCCCAGCAACGCGACCTCGATCCCGTCGCCAGCGGCCGCCGCCTCGCCGAAGCCCACCGCGCCGGAGCCTTCGATCTGCCGCTCATGGATCACCGGCTGAAGCAATTCATCGCCCGCGTGAAACTCGTCCACGCCACTCTGCCCGAGCTCGAGTTCGCACCCTTCGACGAAGCCGCCCTCACCACCAGCCTCGCCCGAGCCTTCACCGGCCTCACCCTCGTCAAAGAAGCCCAAGCCGCGCCCCTTTTGCCTGCCTTTCATCAGCACCTCGACAAAGGCCAGGTCAGTTGGCTCGACGAATTGGTGCCCCTCACCCTCCCCTGGCCCAGCGGCGGCACCATCAAGCTCAGCTACGTCAACGACACCCCCGAAGCCCAAGTGAAGCTCCAAGACTGCTTCGCCATCACCGCCCACCCAACGCTCTGCGAAGGCCGCCTCCCCGTAACCCTCAGCCTCCACACCCCCGACGGCAAACGCCTCGTGAGCACGACGGACTGGCCCAAGTTCCAGGAACGCGAATGGCCCAAGCATCGCCAGGCCGTGGCGAAGAAGTTCCCGAGCATCATGTGGCGGTAGCGTGCCGCTACCAGCCCATCACACCGCCTTGCGGCGGACCCGCTTTGGCTTCTCGGGAGCCAAGGTCATCTGCGGCGTCACCTTGATGCCCATGCGCTTGTAGTAGTCGAGCATCTTCTCCGTGGCGACGCGGCTGGCTTCGAGGCCGATGCGCACCATCTCCGACATTTCGCGCGGTGGCGCTTCTTGAAGGATGTTGGAGGTGAGCATGGCGTGGAGTTGGTCGAGTGTGTTCGCACCGCTATCGGCGATGCGACGATGTGGCGGCTCTTGATTGTCCCACAGCACCCACTCATCGGCAAGGGGCAGGTAGTCCTCCAGGAAATGCCTGCGACTGCGGTCAAATCGGCGTCGCACGTCGTCTTCAAGCACATGATGTCCGCCCAGTCTCACCCGCAGGGCCACACGGGCGACGGCCTGCGTGGCGGAGCCGATGACGATGTAGTGCAGCAGGATGCGGTAGCCGCGTGCTTTGGCTTCGCGGATCAGCGCGACTTGAACTTTGCCGCTGAGCGTGGACTCGATGGCAAAGCTGGCCTTCGCCTCAATGAGCGAACGCGCTTCCTCCAGCAGCAGCCGACCCGCCCGGAACGCGCTCAGAGAGGGATCGAGCGGCGAGAGTCCGCGGGCCATCTCATCCGCACCCAAAAACCGCATCAAGCCCAGCCTCGGCAGCAGTTCACGCGCGAGCGTGGTCTTCCCCGCGCCATTGCAGCCGCCGAGAATGCAGAGGACCGGATTCATGCGGCTTTCTTGGCTCGAATCAGGCCCATTCGCAACGATGGATCACCCACCTGTGGCAGGCGATGCTATCGTCAGAATGTTGCCCCCCGTTGCAGCCGACCCGCTTCTCCGAAAACTTACGCCACCTCTGCTGCGGCGATCGCCGCATCCACTTTGGCAGCATCCACCCAGCCATCGGTCAGCAGGGCGGTGAATGCCGCAAAGTTCCCCGTCAGCACGCACAGCGCATAGGCCCGCGTCTCCACGGTGGGGGAGTTCAGGGCATCGCGGAAGATGGGCCGCACACACTCTGCCGTCTGGTCCTGCAGCAGGGCGGCGTAGGCATCCTTGGTCTTCCATGGCAGAGCCGCCTGCCAATCCTGCGCGAGCTGAGCCACGATCTCATCCGTCAGCAGGTCACGCAGACTTTCCAGGGCCTCATAGTCGGCCGCAGCAATAGCCGCGCGGATCTTTGGCGGGGTATCCTCGGCAGCCCTCGCCGCAGGCACCGGTTGGCATGACTCCACCGCCACGGGCGTTGGCCGGGGTTGATTCGCCAGGATCTCCTCGGGCGAGTATCGTCGCCCGCGCAGTCTTTCCTCCTGGGCTAGGGGCAGCAGCCAGGCGCAGCCACAGGCGCGCAGATGATCCGCCTCCCGTTCCACGGCCTCCTGCAGGGTAAACTGCGCCCCCACTCCCGGAGCCCTGCCCCAGCGTTCCCCGAGCGACAGCGGCCCTTCGGGGCAGTCGGGATGCAAATGCACGTCCAGCACCGTCCCGCCCGACACGTCGCCCGCCGGATGACCGCACCCCAGTAGAATCGCTGCTCTGCTCATGGCCAGAGCTGTATTTCAGCCTCCCGGATTCAACAAGTGAACCCTGCCACCAGCTCTGCCTTTCTTGGGTTATGCTAGGTCCTGCGCCGGCATCGTCGCCCACCTAAATCGACTACTCCTTGTATTCCAGAATGTCTCCCGGAGTGCAGTCGAGGTGTCGGCAAATCGCCTCCAGCGTTGAAAAGCGCACGGCTTTGGCTTTGCCGGTTTTGAGCACCGACAGATTTTGCGGGGTGATCCCGACTGCGTCCGCCAGATCGTTCAGCTTCATCTTCCGCTTGGCCAGCATGACATCGAGATTCACAATGATTGGCATCGATTACGCGAGTTGGAGTTGTTTTAGATGACCAGCCTTTGCTCTTCCAGAACGAGCTGAGCATGCTTTAAGATCCAGCTGAGCGTGAGGCAAAGGAATCCCCACTCGATTCCGGTCCCGGACATGGTGAAGGAGTATAGGCCGACATCACGCAGAAAGCTGAAGTAAATCAGATCACCCGTATTGGAGGCACCGATGAATTGCCCTGCCATTCCCCACCCTTGTCCGATGATGCCGTGGATGAGATAGATCCATCCGAGAATCCGAAAACAGCGGATCGGCTTGTCTCCAAAAACATCGTTCCGCTTCCATGAACTCGCGATTTTGAGGATCAGGAACATCGTCACGGTAAATAGGACGCCCGCGAAAAGGTAATAGAACAAGGTTAGCCAGAAGTGATCCAGAAAAGTCTGATAGTCCCATCCGGGTCTTGGGTCACCAAAGTGGAGGGAATGTTGAGACCAA